>CALAZQ010000562.1 GCA_937926325.1 uncultured Planctomycetaceae bacterium
ATCGGTGAGGCCAGTTACGACCAGCGGCAGAAGTGGACCAGTGCTTGGCCCAAAACAGCGCCCACGGTTGATGCTCGTATCGTTGGTCAGTCGGTTGAGTTGCAGGGGCAGGATACCGCCGGCAAAAGCCTCTGGCCGTTCATCAGCCACCTGTTCAGTTCGGCCGACCCCGTGCCCGCCAGCCGCCGGCTGGCACTTGCCACGGAGATCCTCAACGCCGTCATGGTGAATCATGCCACGGTGCCGGGCCAGCTGGGCTCGGAGTTTCCCCGGCCGGCAGAGGCAACGCCCACGGCCGATGGCGGCTATGTGATCTGGGCGCAGGACTTTGAATTTGGTCCCGGGCATGCTCCGACCAACGAGGTCTATGCCGGCATCACGGCAGTGCTCTGGGCGGGCCGCCAGGTGTTGAATGAGGTGTCGCCGGGGGCCACACCAATGCAGATCATTCCGGTCGTCTCCAGCAGCATCTTCAAAACGCTCGGCCATCCGACGGGGGGCTATTACAACTCGCAGACGATTCTCAAGGGCACCGCCGATAATCCTTACCTGGCCTCGCTGGGGCTCGATCCCCTGCCCCAGACCAACAACAGCAAGCCCTCGCCTGCCAATCCCTACGGTGAGTGGAACTTTCTTTCGATGCTGTTTCACAACAAGCTCATCGACGGCTTTCTGGGGCAGCAGTATGCAATCAATAACCCGGGAGCGGTTCCGGGCAGCGTGACCACTGACACTGTGGCCTTCTTTCCGGCGCAGGACCTGCCCTATGCGGTCCAGTCGGCCCATGACAATCCCGCCCAGTTGACGACTCTGCCCCAGCCGCGAAATCCGTCGCCCCCCTGGCCCAGCCATCATCAAGGCAATCTCCCCTTTGCTGCCGGGGTCTACTGGCATCAGGACGTCATCGATCCGGTGTCGACCTTTGACCCCGCGACGGTCCTGACGCCGACAGTTGCTCCGCTGCCGACAGCAACGCCCACAATGCCACCCCGTCCGGTGTTGCGGCCGGTGACAACACTGGTGCTCGACGGCCCGATCGGGCCGAGCCCCGTGGTGCTTTCGGCTGCTGAGGTGAGCATCGCCGCAGTGAACGGACGGCCTGATCTGTCGTTCGTTGTCTCGGCGGTGGCCTCGGGTCGCGTTGAAAAGTGGACCGGCGCCGACTGGGTCGACATCTCGACGCCGCCGGCGTCATCGTCTCCGGGCATCCTGCTGCAGCACCTGCAGCAGCGGCTGGTCACACCGAGTGACCAGCTGCGGTGGGTGCCGCCGGCTGACGCGTCCGGTGAGCAGGTGGCCTTCGCTCTGGTCGGCTGGAGCGGCGAGCAGGTCTCGACTACGGCATCGACGGTAACGATTGAGGCCGGCCCGTTGCCGCAGCCCGAGCTGGTGCTCTGGCACGAGGGCTACAAGGCTCCGTTGAGCGAGCTGTTTCAGCCGCAGGCCTGGAGCGACTACACCGGGGCGATCATCGACTTTGCCACCGCCAAAAACATTGGCACCGTGATGATCAGCGTGGACTTTGGCACCACGACCGACACCCTGCCCGCCGATGCCCAAGGCTATGTGCAGCAGTTTCTCACCGCTGCTGAGGCGGCCAGCCTGCAGCCGGGGCTATTTCTGACCTTTGGCACCCAGACGACGGTTGCGATGGCGGCCGATTATCTGGCAGGTTTCACGCACACGCAGCCGCTGTTGATCGGGGTCGATGTTGAGAACTTTGTCGGCGTCAGTCAGCCCTACCCCGAGCTGAAGGCGGCCACCATCATGGAGACGTTCATCACGCCCTTTGCCAATGCCCTCGATGCCAGGGGAGTCTCCTATGCCGAGATCAGCCCCATCGGTGGCATGGCGGTGAAAAGTTCCTGGGCCGCCCCGATGACCAATGTCTATGAGTACTATTCCGACGCCAAGGACGTGCTCAATCCGCTGTTTGCCAATCATCAAGATAACGCCGCCGCGGCTTTCGCTGCCTTTCAAGATGCCCTGGCCGACCACACCAATGCCGACGCCATCGTCAAGCCCGACAAGATCGGTGGCTGGCCGGCCTTTGCGATTTCGCAGCTCGGCAGCGACTGCCTGGGTGGTGAGTCAGCCACGGGCAAGGCCAACCCCTGCGGCATCGCTGATATCTTTGGCAGCTGGCAATGGGATGACTTCGAGCAGTTCCTGGGGCTCTACCAGAAGGCCTATGCCCCCGAGCGTATCGTGATCTATCAGGCCGACCAGTTGCCCTGCGGCTGGTTGGTCAATGGCTGCCCGCCGCCGGTGTGAGCAAGCCGTCAGCGGGCCTTGATCGCCTTCAGCTCAGCTGCCTCAGGCTCCAGCTTCTTGTAGAAGGCGTCGAGCGGATAGCAGCCGCTGCGCAGGCCGTGCCTGGGCGCGGTGGTGCAGTCGCTGAAGGTGCGACAGATGAGGGTGCGGCTGGTGGGCCTTCCGGCCATCACGTCGGCAGGCAGCTCTGGATAAGACAGTACCATCCGGCCCAGGCCGACCAGATCGACCCAGCCCTCCCGCACCACCGCCTGAGCCACGTGCGGCAGATATTCCTGTAGGTACGTAAAGCCAGTGCCGACATAGACCAGTTCAGGTACCGCCTGCTTAGCCTGCCGAGCCGCATCGAGCATTCGCCAGACCCCGATCAGCGGATCTTCCGGCGGTGGATAGCCGTCGGACGGTGGGAAGGCGGCCGGCCGCTGGAGGTGGGGCACGGTGTAGGGGCTGCCGGCAGAGAGGTTCACGGTAGCGACGCCGAGGTCACGGAGGTCAGCCAGCAGTTGCAAGGGCTCGGCCAGATCGATCGCGAGCGGATTGGTTTCATCGACCCCAAAGCCGCAGTCGTAGGGCACGGTATCGGCATAGGGCCAAGGCTCCCCATGGTCATCGACCTTGTGCCAGGGCACGGTATCGAACAGTGACAGCCGCACGCCCACGAGCAGGCCCGGGCACTCCTGCCGCACCCGCTCGATGATCGTTCTGAGCAGCCGGGTGCGGCCGTCATAGTCGCCCCCGAAGCGGCCTGGCCGGCGGCGGGCCGACAGGAACTCGCGCAGCAGGTAGCCGTGGCAGGCCTTGATATCGACCATGTCGAAGCCGGCCGCGGCGGCATCACGTGCCGCTGCCAGATAGGACTCGATCAGCCACTCGACGTCGTCGTCGGAGACCACGCAGCCGGCATCGTCAGCCGGAACTCCGTGGCGGGCATCGAGCAGCGGATGGTGATAGGCAATGCGGGGGCTGCGGCCGGCGGCGGTCGGTTTGGAAAATCGGCCCGAGTGGGTCAGCTGCAGGGCGACCAGCAGGTCGTCATCGCTGCCGAACTGCTGGCGATGCGGCTGGCGAACGGCGGCCAAAAGCTGGCCAAAGCCGTCGCGGCCGCAGGCGGGGGCAAGCAGCTGGTTGGGATTGGCGCGGCCCTCAGCGACGACCGCGACGGCCTCGCCGCCCCAGACGAGCTTGGCTCCGCTTTCACCGAAACGTCGCCAACGCCGCAGCAGCGTGTCAGTGGGCAGCCCATCAGCCGTCGCATCCCAGCCTTCCATCGGGTGGATGCACCAGCGGTTGCCGACCCGGCGGCCGCCGATCTCGATCGGCTGGGCCAGCGGCGAGCCGGCCTCTGCTGACAGCGGCTCGCCATCCAGTGGCAGCGGGGCGGCCAGGGTGACCAAGTGGGCCCGCAGGTCGGCTGCGGTACGGAAACGGGCGATGCGCGGAAAGCTAGGTGTTGTGGCTGACATAACTGAACGGATACTATCAGTCCTGACGGCAGCCGTCTATGTCGCCGGCGTTGCCCTCCCCTGCCCCGAAAGCTGCCATGACCGTTGATCCATCCAGCCTGGTCCGGCTCCGCCGCTCGATTCGCGGCATGTCGGCAATTCTGCTCCCCTTCACCGCCGCCGGCCGGATCGACTGGGACGGCTTCACTGCTCATGTGGCCCGGACGGCTGCCGCGGGCATCACCCCGGCGGTCAATATGGACACGGGCTTCGTCCAGCTGATTGACGACGCCACCCGGGAACAGGCCCTGCGGCTGGCCCGTGAGGTGGTCGGCGACGGTGAGCTGGTCGCCGGGGCCTGCGTGGTCGATGCGGCCGGGGCGGCCTTCGATGCCGCCGCCTACGGCCGGCAGTTTGCGATGATCACGGCGGTCGAGGCCCTGCCGGTGATTTTTCCGTCGTTCGGCCTGACGTCCGGGACCGATGCCGAC
>CALAZQ010000563.1 GCA_937926325.1 uncultured Planctomycetaceae bacterium
AGCCGCGGGGCCGGCATCCTGCCGGCTCGACAGTTGTACGTCTCAACAGCCATCCCTGGCCTGTTGAGACTGAGGCGGCTTGGGCACAAATTTCGGTTCCAACGGAAGGCTCACCATGACCGCAACTGCCCCCTATCGTCGTGTCCTTTTGAAGCTCTCCGGCGAAAGCTTTGCCCGGACCGGAGAGCGGGGCATCTCGATGGACGAGGTGCTGCACATCGCCCGGCAGACCGTGCAGGCAGCCGCCCGCGGGGTGCAGTTGGCGGTCGTCATCGGCGGGGGCAACATTCTTCGCGGGGCCTCATTCACCGCCGGCAACACCGGTGTGCAGGAGGCCACAGCCCACTATATGGGCATGCTCGCGACCGTCATCAACGGCCTCGCGCTTCAAGATGCTATCGAGTCGCTCGGCATTACGACGCGGCTGATGACCGCCATCCAGATGGATGGCGTGGCTGAACCCTACATCAGGCGGCGGGCCCGGCATCACCTCGAAAAGGGCCGCATCGTCATCCTGGCCGCCGGTACCGGCAGCCCCTTCGTCACCACCGACACCGCCGCCGCCCAGCGGGCCCTCGAACTCGAGGCCGACATCCTGATGAAGGCTACCCGGGTTGATGGCGTCTATTCTGATGACCCTGAGAAGAACCCCCATGCCGTGCTCTATCGCGACCTCACCTACCAGCAGATTCGTGAGCAGAACCTGCGGGTGATGGACGCCACGGCCATCTCCCAGTGCATGGAACATGCCATGCCGATTTTGGTCTTTAATTACCGGAAAGACGGGAACATCGAACGGGCCGTTGCCGGCGAGAAACTCGGCACCCTGGTCGGCTGCCGGCGTTCGGCTGACGACTGAACAGCGGCCGTGGCTTGCCCTCGCTCTGCCGCTGGGTGAGAATCCGGCGGTGTATGGCCTGCGACGGCGTGGGCTCAACGGCGTGCGATCACTTGGGGCGAGGAGGTGCCAATGGCGGCTGACGAGATTCTGCTCGATGCCGAAGAACGAATGGAGAAGGCGGTCGAGGTCTTCCGCAACGCCCTGACCGGCATCCGGACAGGCCGCGCCAACCCGGGCCTGGTCGACTCGCTGCGGGCCGAGGTCTATGGCTCGCCAACGCCGATCAAGTCGCTGGCCAACGTCGGCGCCCCCGAGCCCAACCAGATCGTCATTCGCCCCTTCGACCCGGGCACGATCAAGGACATCGAAAAGGCGATCCAGGCCAGCGACCTCGGCCTGAACCCGCAGAGCGATGGCCGGGTGATCCGGATCACCATTCCGGCGCTCTCGACCGACGTCCGCAAGAAGATGACGGCGCGGATCAAGGAACTGGCCGAGGAGGCCCGCATCGCCATCCGCAACGTCCGCCGCGACGCCAACAAGGCGGCCGACGGCGAAAAGAGTGGTGGCAGCATGACAGAAGACGATTGCAACAGCACCAAAGAAGAGGTGCAGGACCTCACCAAGAAATACGAGGGCCAGGTGGGCGACCTGGCCAAGGCCAAGGAAACCGAGGTGATGGAGGACTAGCTTTACGTCTCAACAGCCATCCCTGGCCTGTTGAGACTGGGGCGGCTTGGGCACGAAGCCGGAGGTTCGTGGCCAGCCGCGGGGCCGGCTTCCTGCCGGCTCGACAGCTTTACGTCTCAACAGCCATCCCTGGCAATGGTGTTCGGCATGGTATGTGCCTCACCAAACGAGCGTTATCTCTCTTGCCTCTCCCTCTGGGAGAGGCCGGCCGTAGGCCGGGTGAGGGTGCCTTCCGCTGCGGAACGTTCGACGAAAGCACCCTCACCCCGGCCCTCTCCCAGCGGGAGAGGGAGAACGAAAATAGACAGCTGCGTTGCAATATCAGGGCAGCAGAATTGGTGCCGAACACCATTGCCATCCTGGCCTTCACTCACTCGACGGAAACTTCGCTTCGCCATCCTGGCTGCGCTCAGTTTCCAACGCCGCTCGATTGGCATGGGCAACGCCCCTCACCCATATTTCATCCTGAGCAGAGCCATTCTGTTGAAATTGAAAGGCTCTCAGGAAGCCGGGAGCGGGAGCGACCGGACCCGCGGTACACTTGACGCCGCGTCGTCCGACAGTTCGGTGTCGGGTGCCCCCACAGTCTTCCAATGCTCCCTATGACCGCACCTGCTGAGCCGATTCCTGTGCGGCTTTCCGATGTCGTGAAACGCTACGGCCGGCGGACGGTCCTCGACGGGGTGTCTCTCGAGGTCACCCCCGGTATCACCGGTTTGGTCGGCCCGAACGGGGCCGGGAAGAGCACGCTCGTCCGGGCGATCCTCGGGCTGGTGCGGCTCGCCGGCGGTGAAGCCCGGGTTTTCGGCCACGACCCTTACCGCCACCCGCGGCGGGTCCGCGAAGCAGTCGGGGTGGTCCCCGAAGATGAGTGCTCGGTGCCCGGCCTCTCCGGGGTCGAGATGGTGCGGTACGCCGCCCGGCTCTCAGGTCTGCCGGCCACCGAGGCCCTCCGCCGGGCCCACGAGGTCCTCGACTGGTGCGATGCCGGCCAGGAACGCTATCGGCCGGTCGAGACCCTCTCGGTCGGCACGCGGCAGAAGGTCTCCTTCGCCGCCGCCATCGTGCATGATCCGGCCATGATCATCCTCGACGAGCCGACCAACGGCCTCGACCCGATCGAGCGACGGGCGATGCTGGGCCGGCTGACCACCCTGGCCCGCAGCCACGGCAAGACAATTTTTGTCTCCACCCATGTGCTACCCGACGTCCAGGCGATCTGCGACCGTGTCATCGTACTGGCCCGTGGCCGCGTCCGGCTGGCCGGCAGCATCGCCGACCTCACCCGCCCCGCCCGGCCGGAACACCACCTGACCGGTACCGGCTCGCTCGACCGGCTGGCAGAGGCCCTCACCGGCCGCGGCCTGCCGGCCCGTGTCACCGTGAACGAAACCGGCCCCCTGATCGAACTGGCCTCCCCGCAACCTGACCAGCTTGGTGTTATCTGGGACGCCGCCCAGCAGGCGGGTGTCGCCATCCGCTCGCTCGCCCCGGCGAGCCGGCCGCTCGAGGAAGTCTTTGTCGAGACGCTGCGGCAGGCCGAGCAGCCTGCCGCCAGCCTGCCTGGCGATGTTCCCTTCGCATCCGCAGAGGGAGTTGCCTGATGCCGCTGCATGACGTGGGCTATCGAGCCTGGAACAGCCGCCGCTGCGGGCCGTCGGCCACGGTCTGGGTGATCGCCCTGACTGGCATCCGACTGGCCTGGGAAAGCCGCTGGCTCAGACGACTGGTCTTCTTCGCCTGGAGCCCCGCCCTCATCTTTGCGGCCAGCTTTTTCGCCTTCGAGCAGGCGGTCGATGAGGGCCGGCTGAGTGCCCTCGGCGAAGGGGCCAAGGTGGGCCGCAACCTCGACGGGGTCGGCATGCTCGGCACGGTGCTGGCCGATGCCCTGGGGGGTGATCCCGACGAGGTCGATGTCGAGTCGACCCGCCGGCTGGTCTGGACCCGGCTGCTGCTGGCCTTCATGCGATCGCCGCAGGCCATTCTGTTGGCCGCCGTGGTGGGGCTGGTGGCTCCGACGCTGATTTCGCGTGACCTGCGGGCCAAGGCCTGGCTCGTCTACTTCACCCGCCCGGTTGGCCGCACCGAGTATGTATTGGGCAAGTCGGTCATCCTGCTGCTCTTGGTGTTGGTGATCACGATGCTGCCGGCGGTCGCGCTCTGGCTGATGGGGGTGCTGGTCAGCCCCAGTATCTCGGTCGCCTTCGAGACCTGGGACCTCCCGGTGCGGGTGATCATGGCCAGCCTGGTACTGGCGGTGCCGACGGTGCTGCTGGCACTCGCCTACTCGTCACTGACAGCCGAAAGCCGGATTGCCAGCTTTGCCTGGTTCGCCACCTGGGTGGCCTGCTGGATTGCCCACGGGGCCCTGACCACCGCCGACTTTGTCGCCAGCGTACGGGCAGAGCAGGCTGCCGCGATGGAAAACGCTGAGCGGCCCCGACCGGCCTATCGCCAGGCAAGCTCACCCCCCGGCCCGTTCCGTGGCCAGTTCCGCTGGCTTGCGCGGGCCGCCGGCATCGATGCCCGGCTCGACCGCTGGGCCTGGATCTCACCCTATCATGCACTTGGGGCCGTCCAGGCGGCGATCTTCGGTATCGACCGCCGTCCCGCCGCCTGGGTGCCGGCGGCTGCCACCCTGCTCGTCATGACCATCGGTAGTCTGTTGATCCTCGC
>CALAZQ010000564.1 GCA_937926325.1 uncultured Planctomycetaceae bacterium
GAACTGCCCCCGCTGGCCGAGACGGTGGGGTGAGCCGCACGTATACTGAATGCGGAGGACACCACAATGACAGGAAAGCTCATGATTCAGGGCGATGATCTCGCCTTGATCCTCGATCGGCGACTTCTGGCGGAGCACGGCATTGACGAAAACACTCTCGTCGATGTGTCGTTTGCGGGCTCAACCATGCTCGTGACAGCAGGGGTTTCTCAGACTCGAAAGGAAAGCTTTCAGCGGGCACTGAAAGAGACCAATAGCGAGTACAGCGCGACACTTAAACGGCTTGCTGAGTAGCTGAGATGGCCATCGTTTTTCTGACGGTTGCTGAGATTATTGAAATTCACCGTGATGTGATCGATCGTTACGGAGGTGGGACTGGCATGCGCGACATTGGCTTGCTTGAATCCGCCGCCTCTATGCCTGAAGCGACTTTTGGAAACACGTTCCTCCATAAAAATCTCCCGAGCATGGCGGCTGCCTATTGCTTTCATCTCGTCTGCAATCATCCCTTTGTCGATGGCAACAAACGTGTTGGTGCGGCTGCAGCAGTGGTTTTCCTGAAAATGAACGGCTGGGCATTTACGGCCGACCAAGACGACTATTCAGACGCTGTTCTTCGGGTTGCATCGAGCGAAATGGACAAACAGAGCCTGAGCGATTTCTTTGAACGGCATGCGAGCCCACCCGCCCCTTCCTGAAAGACCACGCACTGAAATGACCTTTTCCGTCAACTTCTTTTACCGAATTATTGTTGTGACCCTTTTCGCGGTTGTCGTCTCCCGTACGGCAGCTGCGGCCGATTGGCCCCAGTGGCGCGGCCCACAGCGGGATGGCATCTGGCGGGAGACCGGTACGGTCGAGCAGATCCCGGCAACCGGCCTGCCGGTGCGGTGGCGAATTCCGATCGAGGGCGGCTATGCCGGGCCGGCGGTGGCCGGCGGCCGGGTCTTTCTCACCGACTACGTCCGGCGGGAAGGCGAACTGGCCAATAACCCCAATGACCGCACGCTGCTTGCCGGCAATGAGCGGGTGCTCTGCCTCGATGCGACTACCGGCCAGGTGCTCTGGAAGCATGAGTACGACTGCCCTTATTCCATTTCTTATGCCGCCGGGCCACGGTGCACCCCAACCGTGCATGATGGCCGGGTCTACGTCGTCGGTGCCGAGGGCAACCTGCTCTGTCTGGAAGCCTCAACAGGCAAGCTGCTCTGGCAGAAGGATTTCAAACGGGACTACGCCGCCCCGACCCCGATCTGGGGCTTTTGCGGTCATCCCCTCGTCGTTGACGATCTTCTGATCTGCCTTGTCGGGGGCGAAGGCAGCGTGGCGGTGGCCTTTGATCGAGTAACCGGTGAAGAACGCTGGCGGGCCCTCTCGGCCAGTGAGCAGGGCTACTGCCCGCCGACACTGATGGAATCGGCCGGCCGGCGACAGCTGCTGATCTGGGATGCCGACAACCTCAACAGCCTCGAGCCGATGACAGGTGAGCTGCTTTGGTCTGAGCCACTCAAGCCGGCCTACGGCATGTCGATCATGGCCCCGCAGCTGGGCCAACTCAACGGCCAGCAGGTGCTCTTTGCCAGTGGCATCGGCCGGGTCGGGGCCCTCTATGATCTGTCCGCCGACCGACCGGCAGCGGCAGTGCGGTGGCGGGGAGAGCCGAAGTCGGCGGTCTACTGCGCCAACAGCACACCTTTTATCGAAGGCGACACGATCTATGGCTGTGATTGCCACACCGGTATGCTGACCGCAGTTGACCTCGAGACCGGTGAGCGGCTTTGGGAGACGACCGCCCCCACGTCGGCCACCGACCGGCCGGCCAAGCATGCCACCGCCTTTCTGATCCGGCAGCCAACCGCTGACGGTGGTTTTCGGACCTGGCTGTTCAGCGAGACCGGTGACCTGATCCTGGCGCGGCTCACCCGGCAGGGCTATGAGGAGTTGGGCCGCACTCATCTGCTCGCCCCGACCAATGAGTGTTTCGGCCGGCCGGTGGTCTGGAGTCATCCGGCCTTTGCCGACCGCTGCTGCTTTGTCCGGAACGACAAAGAGCTGATCTGCGTGTCGCTGGCCGAGGAGTCAGATTGAGCCTCCGACCGCTGGTTTCCGCGTGCGTTGGCAATCCGGCGTTGTCCCCGGGGCGGCCGCCAGGTACTCTTTCGTGGTGTTGCGAGCAGCAGTCCCAGCGGCCGCGACAGGTAGGATTTTTCATCGGGGCGTAGCTCAGCCTGGCTAGAGCGCTACGTTCGGGACGTAGAGGTCGCACGTTCGAATCGTGTCGCCCCGACTCGAAAACCACCGGAAAAACCGGTGGTTTTTTTGCATCGCAGGCGTTGCCGCAGGGGAGGCACTACCGGCTGATCTGGCTCAGCGGCCTGTCCCGGCCTCTTCCGTTTCCTCCCAGCGATGGTAGGCATCGGCGTACTCGGGGCAGCTGAGAATCAACTCGGCATGCCGGCCATCGCCCACCAGCCGCCCCCCCTCGAGAAAGAGAATTCGCGGAGCCTGCCGGAGCAGATCAACCCGGTGGGTCACCAGCAGGGTCGTCCCCAGGCCCTCACGTGTCCGCCGGAGGATCGACTCGTGGATCAGCGCTTCGCTTTCCGGCTCGACTGACGCGGTCGGTTCGTCAAGCAGCAGAATCCGCGGCCGCGTCAGAAAGGCCCGGGCCAGGCTCAGCCGCTGCCGCTGCCC
>CALAZQ010000565.1 GCA_937926325.1 uncultured Planctomycetaceae bacterium
GGCGGCTTCCAAATCGAAACCTCCCCGCAACAGGAAGCCGGGAGCGGAAGCGACCGGACCGGCAGGCAGCTCAGCCATCCTGTTTTTTTAAGACACGACGAGCGAGAGCAGTATTCAGAGTTGCCGGTTTCTCAGGTGGCGTTCCAGACGTAAGACGCAATGGCCGCTGTCATGAGGATGGCGGCAGCGATCCGCTTCATCAACATGAGGCGATCGACCCGGCTTTCGAGGTCATGCCAGCCCAGGTGGGCCAGCACGGCCCCGAGCACCACCGACATCACGCCGCGGGTTGACTGCAGGATGGTGCTGAGGACGACGCCGACAGAGCCGATGCAGGCGTAGAGCGAGACCATCGCGGCCAGCCAGGCCGCCGAATATTCGGCGGCGGCGAGCCATTCGCGTCCTGTTGGTGGTCGTTGCCGGGCGTACTCGGCGGCAACCAGCGGTGCTGCGAAGCAACCGCCAAGCACATAGGTGAGCGCCATCGCCAGGCTGCCGGCCTGCAGCCGACTGATTGGCAGGGCCAACTCGAGGGCGTCAATCAGCGCAACGATGCCGAGGTCGGCCACCGCGAAGCAGCAGCAGGCAAAGCCGAGCAAGCAAAGAGCTGCTGCCGTAACTCCTGCCCCACCCCGCTGCTGCACAACTGCTGCGGCCGCGCAGAGGATGACCGCCAGCCACTGGCCAGAGGTGAGCGACTGGCGGAGCACCACCGAGACGATCAGCGCAAGCGCGATGATTTTCAGTCCCAACAAGGGCGAAAGCTTCGAGGCGTCATCCCGGGTGAGCAGATGAAAGACGCAAGCCTGCCCGACAAAGTAGCTGCCGGTCGAAACGAAGCAGGCCGACCAGACGTTCCATGAGAAAATCGCTGTCGCGGAGGTCTCAGCTGGAATCAGCAGCCAGGCAACCGGCAGGCAGGCCAGGCCCATCAGCAGGTGGGCCAGCACCAACAGCCGGCGGCTCCCGCCAGGCCGGCGGGTGCCGTGGTGCCGGGAGATGAGGTACGAGATTGAACTGAACAGTGCGCAGCCAAGGCCGGCTGCGACACCGAAGGCGAGTGGCGTCACCTGCGTATTCTACCCGATTAAACCAAACCGATAGCGAGTGCAGTCTTCGCCTGCGAGTCGGCGGAACAGCCCGCACTGCCGGCACGATCGCTGTAACCCGCAGCCGGCGGGAGGCCGATAGTTGGCAGCCTGCCGCCAGGACGGAGCTGGCCGCGCAGCGACGGGTAGAGTTGCCTGGGCCACTGTTGCCAGACCGGTCCGTACCCGTCCACCCGCACCCACCGCTGGAACCCCCTCCATGGCCAGTGCCAATCGCAGCTTTGCCCGCGGCATGCCTCAGCGGCTTGCCACCGGCGACTACATCCTCGACCCCGATGTACCCCAGCAGGCCGCCGCAGCTGACCGGAGCGTGCAGCTGGCCGCCATTGCGCTGCTGCCGGTCATCGCCTTTGTCGCTGTGGCGCTCGTCAGCTTCGACGCGGCTGACCCGCCTGCCGGCCGGGGTTTTCCGCCGCGGGTTGAGCCGGCCAACGCCTGTGGCCATCTCGGGGCCGTTGTTGCCACCACGATCTATCAGAGCGTCGGCCTTGCCGGCTGGCTGGCCGTTGGCTTTCTGGCGGGACTCGACCTCGCCCTGTTTCGTCGCCGCCAGCTGGCCGATCTGCCCTGGCGGGCCGCCGGTGTCGTGCTCGCGATGCTCGGCACGGCGACCCTGCTCACGCTCTTTCTGCCAAACGCCGTACCCCGGCCGCTCTGGGGGCCGGGCGGCAGCCTCGGCCTGATGGCCGCGCACGTGGCGCGGCAGTACCTGGCCCCGACCGGTGCGGCGATTGTGGCTGCGGCCTTGCTCGGCACCGGCCTGTTCCTGGCTTGTGACCAGCTGATGGTGCGACTGCTGGGAACGCTGGTGAGCTTCCTTTCTTCACTCGGTGACGCTGGGCTGGCGGTCGGCCGCGGGCTCTGGAACCTGCGGCGGCGATCGGCGGCCGAGGCTGAGAGCGAAGACGATGCCGAAGAGGCTGAGGCCGATCAGACCTGGTGGCAA
Source organism: uncultured Planctomycetaceae bacterium (assembly GCA_937926325.1). Classification (GTDB taxonomy): domain Bacteria; phylum Planctomycetota; class Planctomycetia; order Pirellulales; family UBA1268; genus UBA1268. The sequence goes on from CALAZQ010000565.1 coordinate 2,056, forward strand.
CGCCGCCGGGCGGCCCGGCTGGCGGCTGC
>CALAZQ010000566.1 GCA_937926325.1 uncultured Planctomycetaceae bacterium
TCGGTGGTGGATTCAATCGGCTCTTCAAACGAGGCGGGCCGCGTCGGGAACCGCTTGGTGCTGGCCGGCAGGGGTTGGCTGGTGCCCGGATCGGCAAAGCGGCTCGGGACGGCATAGCGATCGGCCGGTTCAGCAGCCGTGGGCTCCGTCGTGTCGTGGGCGTCCGCTGCAGTCAGACTCGTGGCCGCGGAGGCTGCCGGCTGGGGAGCAGTTGTCACCGGCATGGTCCGGCCCATGCCTGAAATCCAGACAATGGCAAAGCCGGCGCAGCCACACAGCAGGGCACCAATGATCAGCGGCCTTGATGAACGCGTCGTGGGGGGAACGACAAGATCCTGTCGCGATGTCCGCTCCTGCATGGCTCAAGCCTCCGTCAGCTGCCGAAATTCGTCGGAACCGCCGGGGGAAGTACCAAAGATGGCGGACGGGAGAAAGGCGACATTCGCCGCCGGCTTCCCGTGGAAAAAGCCCTCCATAGCCTTTTTCCACTTGGGCAACACCCGAAAACGCCGAGGGTTTTCGGGGTTGCCGGACGCCGCTTCCTGCGGCGGCAGACTCTATCTACCCACAGTCTGCTAACCCACCTTCAGGTCAGGCGGCTGGGTGGTCGCCCATGCCGGCTGCGGTAAGCACCTGCTGCAGGTAAAAATGAAACTTGCCCAGCTTGCCACCGTAGTTGCCGGCCGAAATCGCCGGGATGTCGGCTGCCGCAACGGCCTGCATCGCCGCGGCCATAGCCCGGCTGATGACGGCCTCGTCAGTGCCGTCAATCACGATTTCGAGGCTGGCCGCCACCCCCTCGACCAGCTCCGACTCGACCCGGCCGACCAGGCCGGGGCAGAAGGCATCGTTGGTGGAGGCCCGCAGGGCCGCGTACCGCGAGCCGACCTTGCTGCCAGAGCGGACGACACCGCCGGGGAAGGGGGTGATGGTGCCGGCGACCGTGGCGATCGCCGCAACCGCCCGGCGGGCGGCGGCCAGGGCGGCCGAAAGCGTGCGGCCCTGCAGAATCAGGTTGCCGCCCCCAATGCCCTTGGCAATCCCGCAGGTCTCTTCGATCAGAAACTCGCCGTCCATCACCGGCACCCGCCAGAACCGGCGGCCGGCAAAGACCTTCGTCTTTTCAAACCCATCACCAAAAAACCGAATCTGCTTGCCCAGTGGGGCCCGTTCGTCGCTGTCGGGCAGACCGTCAAAAACGGCGGTCGTCGGGCAGGTCAGCAGGCACTGCCCCACTCGATTGGCCACCGCCTTGGCCAGCGACTCAGCGGCGAATCCGAACGCCAGAATCGAGACGCCCGGCCGGCCGTCAGGGCTCTCGTCGGCGGCCAAGTAACGCTCCACGCCGATCTCGGCGTCGCAGCCGATCACGCTGGTGCCGTAGCCGCAGACGGCCGCCGCCGCCGCCGTGACCCAGTGGTCGTCGTGGGCCGTCACCAGCAGCCGGGCATAGCGGAGCCGAAAGGCTTCGGCGAAGGTGTCGGCAATGGTGGTTGGGCCAAGCTGCATGGCTGGTCTGATTGGGACGTCGGGCGGGGCGGGAAAAACTCGCCCCCCAGTTCTCACGGCGGACGACTTTCGCATAGTCTAAGGGAGCGGTTGAATTCGGTCGCCGGCCCCTTGGCCCCCTCTCTCCTTCTCGAGGACTTTCACAGATGTCTCAGCAGATCGGAACTTCTCTGCGTTCCCGCACCTCTTCGACGAGCCGCCCGCGGTGGCAGTTCCGGCCCGCCCTGCTGCTGTCGCTGCCCTTGGTCCTCGTGGCAACGATGCTGCCGGCCCCGGCAACATCCGCAGAGCCGGGTTTGGCAATCGTGCCGGCTGATGCTGCCTTCCTCTCGAGCACCCTGCGGGGCCGCGAGCAGGTTGACCGTATTGTCGGCAGCAACGCCTTTGCCGCCCTCCGCGACCTGCCGGCCGTCAAGAAGGCGCTCGACGAAATTGCCAAGCAACAGGCGCAGCCAGGCAACCCCCTGACCATCGCCGCCATGTTCCTGCAGATGCCTGAGAACCAGCAGGCCCTCGCCCTGCTTCAGAACATGGTCGCCACCGATACGTTCGTCTACGGCACCCCCTCGTGGGTCAAGCTGGCCGGCCTGTTCAAAAAACTGCAGCAGGCCCAGCAGGCAGGGAACATTGCGACGCTGAGCAAGGGCACCGCGATCGACTTCAACGCCCAGGAAACGACCGCGCGAATGGTGGTGAAGACGCTCGCCGAGAACACGGCCGACATTCTCATCCCCGACCTCGTCTGGGGCTTCCAAACGAACATGCAGGAGGCGGCCGAGACGCAGCTGAAGCGGCTGGAGCTGACCCTGAAGATGTTCACTCAGGCACAGCCGATGCTGGCCAACGCGGTGAAGCGGCAGACGATCGGCAAAGGCGACTACGTCACCCTGACCGTCCGGCCCGACCCCAATCTGGTCCGCCTGGCAATTGCCGATGCGGTCGAAGATCTCGACGCCGAGGAGGAGGTCAATGCGATTCTGACACGGGTGGGCGAGCTGGAGTTCGTAGTCGCCCTCGGCCTGCTGGGCGATCATGTGGTTCTCTCACTCGGCGGCGGCACCGAGCATCTGGAGCAATTGGACGGCGACAGCAGCCTGCTGGCAACCGAGCCATTTGCCGTGGTGCGGGAAGCAGCAGGTAAACCGCTGACCGGCATTTCCTATCTCAGCAAGCCGCTGTCGGCAGCGGTGATGCAGTCGGCAGAGGACTTCGAGCAGGCCGAGGGCCTGATCACCGCGCTGGCCGAGTCGGGTAAACTGCCGGCTGAGGCCGAGGCGGAAGCGAAGGAACTGCTGCAGCAGCTGGTCGCCGGCTACACCAGCCGGCTGCCGCTGCCCGGCCCCTGGCTGGCCTATTCGCACCTGACCGACACCGGCTATGCCGGCGAGGTCTGGAACTGGGCCCAGAATCTGCCCTGGGACGGAAGCAAACAGCTCGACCTGCTCTCATTTGCCGGTGGCAGCCCGTTCGCGGCCCTGGCCTTCCGCACCGAGACCGACCCGGAAGCCTTCGAGGCCTTCGTTGCCTGGCTGGCCTCGGCCCGCGACTTTGCCGTGAAGTACATTGCCGCCGCAGCCGACGAGGATGCCCAGGAAGGCTTCGAGGCCTTTGAGGAACAGATTCTGCCGCTGGGCGGCGAGCTGGCCGACACGATTCGCGGAAAGTTTCTGCCGGCCCTCAAGAGCGGGCAGTTCGGTTTGGTGCTTGATGCCGACTCGACCACAACCAAGCTTCAGCAGGCGTTACCGGCCTCGGCCGACCCGCTACCGATCATCGAGCCGGCCATCGTGCTGGCCATCGACGATGAGGCGAAGTTCCGTGAAGGGCTCAGCGACCTGTTCGCCCTCAGCGACAAGCTGCTGGCTGCCATCCGGGAGATCGACGACGACGCCGTGCCAAGCGAATACAAGATTCCCGATCCGTCCCAGACGGAGGTCGACGGCGGCAAACTCTGGACGTTTGCCCTGCCGGGAACCGGCCTCGACGAGCAGGTGCAGCTGAGCATCGGCATCGGTGAAAAAGTGGCGGTCTTTTCGCTGGTGCCTGAGCAGGCCAAGCGGCTGCTGGTGGCCAAGCCGCTGCAGACGGCGAGCAGCCTGTCGGCATTCGACAGCAAGCTGGCCGGGGCGGCGGCCCTCGATTGGGTCGGGCTGATCGATGTGATCGAACCCTGGGCGGTCTATCTGGCCCGCTGCGGCGTGGTACAGCAGGCGGAGGGACGGCTTGATCCCGCGGCCACCATCGGCGCCGATGTCGAAACCGAGGAGGCCACCGAGGCACTTGCCCAAGTGGCGACGCTGCTGAAGGTGGCCCGCTGCCTCAAGGCGGCTGCCGCCGAAACAAGCGTGGACGGCAAAGCGACCGTGACCCGCTGGCAGAATCGAATCGAGGACCTGCCGGCGAAGTGACCGGCAGCTCTTCGGAATCGACCTACACGAGCGTCTCAAGCAGCAGCCGCATCTTGCGGAGTTCGCCCACCTGATCGACCCCTTCCATGGGCGGCAGGTGGGCGCAGAGCCCTCGCTTGTAGCCGACCCGGCTGAGCTGTGAGACGATGCGGCCGTACTCGACGTTCCCCTGACCAACCCGCACCTGAAAGGCATCGGGCTTGGTGTCCCGCAGGTGGACATGGCAGACGTACTGCAGGATCGAATCCCACGATGCCGGCTTCTTGCGGCTGAAGATCGAGTGGCTGGGGTCGAGTGTCACCCCCAGCCCCGGCACGTTGCGGCAGAGTGAGGCGGTGGTTTCGGCATCCTGCGTCATCCGCTCGGCCTCGGTCTTGACCCCGACGAGCATGCCGTAGGAGGCGGCAATCGCGACGAACTTTCGCAGCCGCTCAATCTCGCCATTGAAGGGCGTGCCAAGCTCTGACGACTCAACCACCAGCGTCACAATGCCGAGCGACTTGGCTAGCCGGCAGCAGGCATCGAACTTTTCGTAGAGCAGGTCGTCGGGCGGCGCGGCAAAGGAGAGGGCGACCGGCTTGAGCCGCTGGAGGTCACTGCAGGCGGCCACCGCGGCGGTCGGATCGGCCAGCACGGCGTTGGGCTGGAGGTGACTGCCCCCCTCGTGAATATCGATTTCGACGGCTGTAAACTCCAGTTCAGCCAGCCGCTCCATCGCCTGATCGAGGGGCAGATCGGGAAAACATTCGGTGCTGACGCAGACAAACACGGTGGCAGGCTCCTGGTGACCCGGCGGTATGGTGAGCGTCCGCCGCTGCGGGCAGGGTAGCGACCTAGTCGGAAAACTGGCAACGCCGAACCGTCGGCGGGACTTGCCCGATCTCGTAGAATTCTTCCGATCGTCCGGCCGCCGTTGCAGGTGGCCCTCTCCATGCGAACCAACCTTTGGAGCCCTGCTCATGCCATTCGACCCCGGCCAGCCCCCCACCCGTGTCATTCTCGAGCAGTCGGGCGGCTGGAGCCGCTGGGGAGGCCGCTTGGCCTGGGTCATTGCCGGAATCTCCCTGCTGGTGGCGGTCGTCTCCGCCGGAGCCAATGCCCAGTATTTTCAGACCAACCCCAAGGTGATCGAGCAGTATCACTCACTTGCCCAAGCCGCAACCGACAAGGTGGCTATTGTCGAGATCAGCGGCGCGATCATGGGGGGCGACGGCTTCGCCCGCCATCAGATCGACCAAGTTGAGGACGACGAAGCGGTGCGGGCGATCGTGCTCCGGATCGATTCCCCCGGCGGCACGGTCAGCGGCAGCGATGAGCTGCACTATCGCATCACCCGGCTGGCCAAGGAACGGAACCTGCCGGTCGTGGTCAGCATGGGAGGAATCGCCGCGAGCGGTGGCTACTACATCGCGATGGCCAGCAGCGGTCGCGAGGAGACGATCTTTGCCGAACCGTCCACCATCACCGGCTCGATCGGGGTGATCATTCCGCACTTCGATCTCTCGCAGTTCCTCAAGCGGTATCAGATCACCGACGATTCAATCACCAGCGGCCCGCTCAAGGAGATGCTCAGCCTCACCAAGGACCGCTCGCCCGAACTGGCCGAGCGGGAACGCAAGGTGCTGCAGAGCCTCGTCGATGAGATGTTCACCCGCTTCAAGGCGATCGTGCAGGAGGGACGGCCAGAGCTTGATGACGAGACGCTGGCGGCGGTGACCACCGGCCAGGTCTTCACCGCCGAGCAGGCGGTCGACTATGGCCTGGTCGATCGGATCGGCTTCCTTGAAGATGCCGTCAGCCGGGCGGTCGAACTGGCCGGCCTGTCGGCCGAGACCGCCCGGGTGATCCGCTACAAGCAGCCCCGGGGCCTGCTCGACGAGGTGCTCGGCGGTGCCAGCCAAGCCGGCGCAACGGCGTCACTACGAACCCTGGCCGAGTGGACCACGCCGCGGGCCTGGTACCTCTGCACCTGGTGGCCGGCCGTCGTCGCCAGCCGGTGAGCCCGCCGGCGTGA
>CALAZQ010000567.1 GCA_937926325.1 uncultured Planctomycetaceae bacterium
GCCAACTCTGGCCTTTCCGGCCACCCCGTCGGCAAACAGCAGCAAACGTCTGCCGCCCCCTCACAGCGGCGCGGGCAGATCGCGGCGGCTGAACACGACACCCCCGATGCAATAGCCCAGCAGGCCGATGCCGATCAAGACGCCGTCGTAGACGGCCAGCCGCTGCCAGGCCTCCCAGCCGCCGGCCACCAGCCGCTGCGGCTCGTAGGCGTTGAAAACCGACAGATAGCCGACCCAGGCAAAGCTGGCACTCAGCCGACCGACCAGTTTTGCCAACAGCGAGAAGACATAGAAGCCACAGAGAATGCCGATCGTCCGCCAGCGGTAGCTGTCGCAGGCCGACACCCCAGCCGCCAGGCCACCCATGCAGACCATCAGTCCGAAGACGTTGAAGGCCGCGGGCAGAAACAGCAGCGGATCGACCCGGCCCGACCAGGGGCCGAACTGAACCGCGGTGTAGACGGCCGCATAGAGCACGCCACAGAGGCAGGCCGCGCCGGCCGTGGTGGCAACCGCCTGGGTGACGTAGACGGCCCGCCGCCGGACCGGCTGGGCCAGCAGCATCTCCATCGTGCCCCGCTCCAGCTGACCCGAGACCGCATCGCTGCCCCGGGTGACGCCCCAGACCGTTGCCGCCAGCACGACTACCGGATCGACAAAGGCGAGGGCAACCCGGCCGACATGGGTCGCCACCTCGGCAAAGGGCACACCCGAGAGCTTCTGCCAGTCCTCGGGGATGGCCCGCAGCAGAATGTCCTGGAAGGCGTTCATCTCGATCTGGGCCGAGAGGCCGAGATAGATCCAGGGGAAGGCGGCCCAGAGCAGGGCAAACGCCAGGCCGAGGAGGGCCTGATCACCCCAGGTCTTCTTCCAGATCGCGGTGCTCCACATGACGAAACCTCTAGGCCGGCTGGAAGGGTGACGCCAGGGCGGCCGGCTGGGGCTTGGCCAGCCCGCCGCCCACACCTTCGCGATGGTAGTGATCGTAGATCGTGGCCAGCCCGACCGGTTCGATCCGGAGTTCACCCAGTGGCAGCCCCGCCAGCCAGCCCAGCAGGTCGGTCAGCGATTCGGCCACCTCAAGTTCGACCCGACCATCAGCCTGGTGGCTGATGCGGACACCGGCGGCGAGTTCCGCCGGTAGTTCACCCAGCGGCCCGGCCAGCCGGGCGGTGATGCGATGGCGACGCCGCAGGTGGGCGATCGACTGTTCGTGTACCAGCCGGCCAGCCCGCAGAATCACCACGCGGTCGCAGGTCTCTTCAATCTCGGAAAGCACATGGGAGGAAAACATCACCGTCCGCCCCGCCTGCCGGGCTTCACGCACCAGGTCGAGCACCTCAGCCCGGGCGGTCGGGTCGAGATTGGCCGTCGGCTCATCGAGAATCAGCAGTGGGCAGTCGATTGCCAGCACCATGGCCAGGGCCAGTTTCTGCCGCATGCCCGTGCTCATGCGGGCGACCTGTCGGCGGCAATCGAGCATCAGCCGCTCGGCGACCCGCTGGGCCCGCTGGCGGCAGTAGTCGGCCCGCATCCCGGTGAAGAAGTCGAGCACCTGATGGCCCCGCATGCGTCGGAACAGCCGGGCCTCACCCGGCAGATAGGCGGTGTTCCGCCGCACGTCGAGCGATTCGCTGCGGCTATCAAAGCCGGCAATGGTGGCGGTGCCGGCTGTCGGCTGAATGAAGCCGAGGAGCAATCGCAGCAGGGTGGTCTTGCCGGCACCGTTGGGGCCCAGCAGCCCAAAGACCTCTCCCTCGGGAACTGCCAGCGAGCAGTCGGCAAGGGCCTGGAAGTCACCGTACGACTTGCCCAAATTATCGGTGGTGACGAGCATCAGGCGTAGTCTGCATCCGGCAGCCGCCGGCTCGGGGGGAACGACGAACCAATTTTCATGTCAACAGATGATAGCCGGCCAACGCAAAGCCGATCACTGCCACCAGCCGGCGAATCAGCCGGGGCGAGCAGCGGCGGGCCAGGCGGCCACCAGCCACTCCCCCTGCCACTGCCGCGACGGCCATCACGCCAGCCTCCGGCCAGGCAACCGCTGTCCAGCCAACCAGGCTGCCGACGGCGAAGAGCACCGTAGCGGCGGCATTGATCACCATGCCGAGGACGTTTTTCACCCCGTTGAGCAGGTGAATGTCCCCCAGTTCAAGGCTGCCGAGCACGGCCAGCATCAGGATGCCGATGCCGGCCCCGAAGTATCCGCCGTAAACAGCCACCGCGAACTGCAGTCCGGCGGCCAGCACGAGCAGCCGACGGCTCGGCCGATGTGCGCGGCCTGTGGCTGCAGGCTGGTGCCGGCCCAGCCACGACGAAAGCCGGGGCTGGACGGCAAACAGCACCGCCGCCAGCAGGATCAGCCAGGGGACGAGTTGCTCAAAAAGCTCTGGTGGCAGCACCATGATCAAGGCCGTGCCCAGCAGGCTGCCCAGCAGGCTCGGCAGCAGCAGCCAGACCGCCCAGGGCGGCTGATCACGCCGCTCATGGCGATACTCCCAGGCTGCCGCCAACGCCCCCGGCCAGAGGCCAATCTTGCTGGTGACGTTGGCGATCACCAGCTGCGCCGGACCCGCCGGCAGAATGGCGACAAGTGCTGGAAACGTCAGGATGGTCCCGCCACCGGCAACCGAGTTGATGGCCGAGGCGATCGCGGTGACCACCCCGAGAAACACGTAGGAGGCCAGCGGAGACTCGACCCCCGCACCACCCAGCCCCAGCCACACTGTTTCCATTCAAGCCGCTCCCTGCGATCGACCGCCAGTTCAAGAACCGGCCGGCTGTTCAGACGGCTCGCTGGCTGAGGCACCGGGCCGCGGCGGTGGCTCCGGCAGCAGCCCGCAGTCGATCAGCGTAAAGCCCGCCCAGAAGAATGGATGGGTGGCGTCGGCCGGCACGCGGTCACGGGCCAGCTGGAGCCGGGGCTCGAGCCGAAAGTCGGGCTGCTCTGCCGTCACCAGCCGCACCGCCCGCCGCCAGCTGACAGCCGCCGGCGGCAGGCTCTCTGTGCCTGACAACTGCCGGTCCCGCAAAAACTCAATCCCCAAGTCGAGGCCTGTCCGGCCGCCCACATTCCAGCGGCTCAGCACCGCTGTCTCGGCTCCGGCAGCCACCAGATCCATGGCCGTTTGAAACAGGTCATCCCCCGGCCGGCCGGCCGACTTGCCGGGGCCACCGGTAAACTGCGTCGGCAGCCCGGTCAGCAGAACACAGCGGGCCGCCTTGGCCGGCGGTGACAGCCAGTCGGCCAGCGACATCCCCGGTCGTCCGGCCACAGCAGGAACGAGTGGCCGCCCAGCGTCAGCGGGCCGCGGGGCCAGGTCATCAAAGACCGCCATCGTGTCGGCCAGCGATGCGGCCAGCGACACCGGCAGCTTGGCCGCGGTCGGGCTGAGGCTGATCGCATGCGGAACTGCCGCCGTGAATCGATCGAGCGATTGCACGGCCCGTTCGGCCGGATCCCCCCGAAACGAGAGGCTGTTGTAGACCGCCACCAGCGGCAGCTCAGGCGGCTGTCGGCGGGGCATGACCGTGAGGCTGCGGGTGGGGCAGTACCGGATCTGGCAGACGTCGTGCAGCCGGAGCTGCTCGCCATCCTCAGGCTGTTCGGCCGCGGCCGGCCCGACCGGCAGCAGCTCGAAGGGGAGATACCAGAGCAGCCCGGCGGGCACGATCACCAGTTCATCAAACTCGTCATGCCGGGCGAGCGATACACCTGAATCGGCGAACAGCAGTTCGGCAAGTTCGACCAACTGATCTTCCCAGTCGGCAGACTCGAGCCGATCGCTGGGAACCGGTTTGAGTGGATGGTACAGGCAGAATGACTTGGCCAATCCGGTCATGGCCCGGCGAACCGCCAGCGGCTCTTTGACCTGCCAGACCGCCGCCTGCTTGGTGGCTTCGAGGCAGCCATAGAGGCCGGCCTCGGTCCAGACGAACGACAGCAGCCGCTGCCGGCTGGTGAGGCGATCGCGAATCTCGGGGGTTGCCAGCAGCGGCGGAAAGTCGAGCGGAATGAGTTCACGGCTGGCCGCAACCTGGTCGATGCGACCCCGCAGGCCGGCAGCAGCCTCGGCGTATCGCTTCCACTGCTCGGGATCACCGGGCAGCTGCGGCTCAGCGTCCGGGTCGGGGCGGCCGACTGCCCCTTGCAATCCCCGCCGGAGCGGCCCCCGCAACTGATCGAGCTCTGCAACCGCGGCAGCCAACTGCGGCCGGTGGGCCAACAGTTCCTTCCGCTGCGTCTGACTGTCGTCACGGTCGGGCGGAGACGCCAGCAGCCGCAGCACGGCATCCCGCCGTCCACCGAGGTCGCGGGCGGTCAGCCAGTGGCTGCGACGCATCGCCTCGGCGGCGTCAAGCCAGGCCTCATCGCCCCGGCTGTTGGTCACCCAGAGATTGCGGGCGGCCCAGAGCCGGGCGGCGAAGGCTGCCGAGCGGTCGGTCGACATCACCGCCAGGGCCTCCAGCGGAGCCGTTCGCACCAGGCCAGGTTCGGGATCGGCGAGCAGGCTGGCAAGCAGTTGGTCAATCTCCCGGTCGGAGAACCCCGATTGGCCGGCCGCCACCGCCTCGGTCAATGCCTGGGTCTGAAACAGCCGTGGCGAGCGGCCGCGGGCCAGGGCGAGGGCCCGGGAGAGTTCGCTGTCACCCGCCGTTCGATTGCCCCCGGCGTAGGCAATCAAAGCCGACGCGTACGCCGCCTGGCTGCCGCACCAGCCCTGCCCCAGATCACCCTGCAGCAGCCGGCGGTCAATCTCGCTGAGAAAGCGGGCGGCCAACCGCCGGTCACCTGCCTCGGCGGCTGCCCCAGCCAGCAGCAGCCGCAGCCGGGTCGCCAGGCTTGGCAGCCCGTCGTCGGCCCAGGCCGCCGCCGCCACGACGGTCGGCGGTAGTTTGCCACCGCCGGCCAGTTGGGCCGCCACCGCCCAGCGGAAGGCCTCTTCAAGACAGCGGGCGTCCGACTGCACCGCCGCCGCGAAGGCAGCCGCTTCGCAGAGCTTTGCCGCCTCGTTCCACTTGCCGGCGGCCAGCTCAATCCGGCCGCCTACCAGCAGGCCCCAGGGCGTCAGCGGATGGTCGAACTGGCCTTCAAGCAGCAGGCCGCGGTTGAGCAGCGGCGCCGCCTGCTCACTGCGGCCCTGGGACCAGAAGGCGATCCCCAGGCAGATGTCGATCCAGGCCTGAGAGAAATGGTTGGGCGGCGCCGGCCGACGTTGCAGCCAGGCGACGGCAGCCTCGAGCGAACGACCTGACGTGGCCAGCGGCCCCAGCAGTTCGGCCCGGCGATAGAGGCTGATCGCCAGTGACCGCATGATCTCGTGGGCCCGCAGCGGATAGTCGAGCGGTGCCGCCAGCACGCCGCCCCCCTGCATCACCCCCTCGGCATCGGCCGTCCCCACCCGAATCGACATGCGGTCGGGCAGGGCTGCCGGGACACTCGGCCGCGTCGGCGCGGCCCAGAGCTGGGGCGTCCGCCGCTGCCGCGGCTGCAGGGGCCGATCGGGATAGCGAATGTCGAGCAGCCAGTCCCCCAGAGACACCGTCTGCAGGATGGCCTCGTCATAACTTGCCACCGCGGACCGAAACTGGCCCAACTCGTACCGGCACTCTCCCACCATCGCGGCAGCGGCAGCAGAGTCGATCCACCGCCGGGTGCCAAGCTTCACCGCCCCCTTGTATTCGGCCTCGGCGAGTTCAAGGGCTTCAGAGAGGTTGCCCGTCGCCAGCGCGACCTGCGTCAGGTCATAGGCATTCCCCGGCACGGTCCGGCCCCCCGCCGGCCCCAATACCGACAGGCCACCGAGCTGGCCAAAGCTGACGTGTGCCGGCAGGGCGACCAGCAGCATCGGCACGACGAGGTGAGCGAGGCGGAGCACTGCAAAGACCCTCGACGACAGAAAGGGCACGGACAGCCCGACAAGGCTGTCACCCACCGATCGCTGACCATACCCCCTGACGAGACCCGATGGCAAAGACGTGATCTCGCATTGCCGCTGGAAACCTGGAGAAATTGGAGAGGTCGGCTTCTGACGAAAATTCGAATCAGCCAAAGTTTACCGATCGTGCGGGCCGATACCTCAACAATGCCCTCGGAGAAACCGACCATGCACGACGCCACGGCAACAGCATTGAATTCCGTCTGGAGGCCTGAGCAGGCCGTCGCGGCATCTGCCAACGACTGTGAGCGGACCGGAAGCAGCGAGAATTCAGCCTCAGCGAGCGGGGGCTTTTCGCACGGGCCTGCCCACCGGATCGTTCGCGGTGTTCTTCTCCTGGCCGCGGCGACCGCGGGCATCTCGCTGACCGGCTGTCAGGTCGATGTTGGTGGCCAGACCCTCCCCAGCGGGTATTACCTGCAAGACGACATTCAATATTTCCCGGCCGGCCCTGAGTTCAAGCTCTCCAAAGAGGCGGCGGCCCAAAAGGAATTCAGGGACGAGCAGGCAACGAACGACCCGCACTGCACCACCTGCCGCTGAGCCCTCGCCATCCACCGGCCCAGCCTCTTGCAAGCTTCTCACAAATTTGTATGATTTCGTGGGAACGCAGCCATTGAAAGCACAAAAAGTGCTATTTCAGTGGGTTTCACGCCAATTAGAGGCTTTTGAATGGCGTCCTTTGGCCGGCTTCCGACCCGCATGAAGATGCCGCTGGAGGGCCCTGCAAACCGCCCCGTGCGACAGTCGCCCCGGTTGACCAGCGGCAATGGCAACAACCACCGATCTTCTCCTTGGCGAGTTTCAGCGAACGCTCGACGAGCGATATCGGCTGGGACTGCCGCCGGAGCTCCTCGAGCCGCTGACGGCAGCTGGGCAGGAGTTGGTGCTGGCAAAAGAGCGGTCCGGCTGCCTGTCGCTCTGGACCGCGGTCACCTGGAAGCCGCGGCTGGATGCCGCAGTCGATGTGCTCCGCAGCAAACTGGCTGCGGGCAGCCTCTCCCAGCGGATCGATCAGGTGCAGGATCTCGGCCGGCTGCTCTCCACCCGCCAGCGGACAGTCTCGTTGGCGGGTCGCGGTCGGCTGGTGATTCCGGAGGGCTTTCGCGAATTTCTGGGGGTCGAACCGGGTGGCGACTTGCTGGTCGTCGGGGCCGCCGTCTGCGTGGAGCTTTGGAACCCGGTCGCCTGGGGCGACTTTATCACGGCGGAGATGCCGGCCTTCCGGCAACGAATCGACGAACTTACGGCCTGACGATGCCGCCGGCACTGCGCTGGCAATCACCAGGCCCTTCCTGTTTGGCCATGCCCGGATGAGAGGAACGGGTTGACCTGCCTCGGAACCATCCGGCAGGCACACGAATCAGCCACGGAACGGGCCCCGATCAGCACGGATGCTGCCGAGGGACCTCCTCCGGGCATGGCCTTTATGCTTTACGGAAAGACCGG
>CALAZQ010000568.1 GCA_937926325.1 uncultured Planctomycetaceae bacterium
TCCCGCAGCACCTCGCCCTGTGATCGCTTGGTCGGCAGGCCGGTTTCGTTCGAGGTCAGCCGCACCTGCTTGGTGTATTTGGCAGGCAGGTCGTCGTAGAGGCTGAGGTCCTCAGGCAGCCCGCTGTAGGGTTCGTGCGGGGAGCCGAACCAGACCACCGCAAGGAAAGGTTTCTCGTTCCGGGCCTGCTTATCGACGAAGGTGATCGTCTCGCGGATGAGCACCTCAGAGCTTTCGCCGGGGAAGACCCGGGGCGGGCCGCCGTTCCGCGAGAGCGACGGGTCAAGCTCAAAGAAATTGTCATGGGAGAGCCACTCATCAAAGCCCATCGCCCCTGGATTGGTCGGAGAGCCAGCCTTCACCGTCCCAACATGCCACTTGCCGAAATGCCCACAGCGATAGCCGGCAGAGCTGAGCAGGTGGGCGATCGTGATCTCCTCCGGCCGGATCGACCAGCCGGGAGCGAATGTTCCCATTCGGTTGGGGTGGCGGCCAGTCAGGAAGCTGACCCGCGTGGGTGAACAACTGGGATGGGCGGCATAGAACCGATCAAACCGCAGGCCGGTGGCGGCCATCTCATCGAGCACCGGCGTCTGGACATGTGGGTGGCCGTTGTACCCGGTCTCTTCCCAGCCATGGTCGTCGCTCATCATCAGGATAATGTTGGGCCGCGGAGCTGCCAGGGAGGGGGCGGCAAGCACCACCAGGATGAAGGCCAGAAGAATCGAGCGTCGCGGAGTGTTGACCGGGAAAGCAGACGTCATGCGAGAGAATCCGTGCCGAGAGGTCAGGCCGGCTGGCCGAGGGTTGCGCGACGGTCAGCCAGGCAGTCGAGCCAGGCGTCAAAGCCGGTGCCGGTCTTGCTCGAGGTTTCAAAGATGGTCATGCCGGGGCGGACCGAGTCGATGTTGGCGACCGCCAGGTCGCGGTTGAATTCACAGGCGGCGGCGAGGTCGCACTTGGTAATCGCCGCGACGTCAGCCGTGTTGAACAGCCCCGGATACTTTAGCGGCTTGTCCTCGCCTTCAGTCACCGACAACAGGGCCAGCCGGAGTTGCTCCCCGAGGTCCCAACTGGTCGGGCAGACCAGGTTGCCGACGTTCTCGATGAACAGGTAGCCGAAATCGGCCAGATTCCAGTCGGCCAGTTCCCGCTCGATCATGTCGGCCTCAAGATGGCAGAGGCCGTGGGTCATGATCTGCCGAACTGGAGCCCCGCTCTCGGCGAGGCGGCGGGCGTCGTTGTCGGTCTCGAGATCGCCAACAATTGCTGCCACTGACTCGCCCCGCTCCCGCAGCCGCCGGAGGGTCTCGAGCAGAAAGGTTGTCTTGCCGGTGCCGGGGCTGGAAACGAGATTCACCACCAACAGGCCGAGACTGTCGAACCGCTGCCGCATCGCCCGGGCAGTCTCGTCGTTCTGTTTCAGAATCTTGGTGCGGACTTCAAGAATGCGGGGTATCGCCATCGGTGGTCTCCCTGGTGAAGTCATCGAGCGAAATGCTTTCAAGTTCCAGTTCACGGCCAGCGCGAATGTCACAGCTACGGGTCGCACAGACAGGGCAGGCAAACCGCTGAATGTCTGTCAACTCCTGTTCGGCGTGGCAACGTGGGCACCAGATGCGAACCGGCACCGGAATGACTGTCAGGTTTGATTCAGCCAGGGGCGTCGTCTCGCGTGCGAGCATAAAGCTGGACCGCAGGGCCTCTTCATGGACGCAGGAAAGGCGGCCAATGCGGAGTGTCACGTCAATCACCCGGGCCGCTCCCTGCTGCCGGGCCAGCTCAGTAGCGGTCTCGACAATCGACATGGCGAGTGATAGTTCGTGCACGCCCTGAGTGTATCCTTCGGTGTCATTGCCGACACGTTTGCTCGTGAGGAATAATAGGACGAGGGAAATGCATCTGGCAGACTGCCGCGATGATTTGGCTGTTGAGAATACCGCCCGGAAGGCAAACACCATGCGAGTGACTGAGCCGCGAGCGGGCTTCAATGCGACGCATGAAGATGGTTTGGGAACGCTGCCGCTGACAAAGGTGATCGGCTGTGGCAATTTCTATGCTGGCGACGATGCGGTGGGGCCTTTGGTGATTGGGCGACTTCATGCGGTAGGGCTGCCGGGGCATGTGGCCTGTTTTGATGCGGGCACCAGTGGGATCGACGCGGCACTTGCCTTTCGTGATGCCAGCGAGGCGATCGTGATCGATGCCTGCCGCTCAGGCCATCCGCCCGGCACCATCTTTGAGTTGAACCAGCAAGAGATTGCCAGCCTGAAGGAAGCTGCCCGCCCCAATTTCCATACCCTGCGATGGGATCAGGCAATCGCCGTTGCTGATCAGTTCTGCCAGCCAGGGCCAACGACAATTACGGTGTTTCTGGTGGAGGGACAGCGCTTTTCACTGGGGGATGCAGTCACGCCGGCGGTGGCTGACGCGGTTGAGGAACTGGCGGTAGGTCTGCTTGCCCGGCTGCAGCAGCCGGCTCATGGTAGCCATGCAGGTAATCGCCTTGCTGATCAAGTGGCTCAGCAGCAGCTGGGAGCAACGTGAAATGTGTCTTGCCGTGCCCGGACGGGTCGATGCGATCTACGAA
>CALAZQ010000569.1 GCA_937926325.1 uncultured Planctomycetaceae bacterium
ATTCCGACGATTCCAACGGCACCCTAGCTGGTATCCTCGATGGCGTCGGCCGATCAATCGCTCCCGGCCGCACAGGTAAAGGGCCAAGGGAAATCTGCGACCCTCGCTCGATTCACTGACAGTGAGCCTCCGAGGATGACCCAGCGACGCCGACAGCCGCGGTGCATCGTTATCGCCGGTCCCAACGGGGCCGGAAAAACCACGTTCGCGCGAGAGTTTCTGCCTCGGGATGCCGGTATCCTGCACTTCGTGAACGCTGACCTGATTGCTGCGGGACTTTCTCCTCTTCGTCCGCAGGCCGCCGGTATTGCCGCTGGCCGTATCTTCATCGCTGAAATTGAACGGCTGGCAGCGGCTGGAGAGGACTTCGCATTCGAGACAACGCTCAGCGGCAGGTCTCATCTGGCCCGGCTCAGGCAGTGGCGGGCAGCTGGCTATCGCCTCGAAATGATCTTCCTCTGGCTCTCTTCTCCCACGGTGGCGGTGCGACGAATCGCCACTCGGGTTCGCCAGGGTGGCCATCACGTACCTCGGAAAGATGTCATTCGACGATACACGCGAGGCTGGGCAAATTTTCAAATGGACTATCGACCACTCATGCATGCCTGGGCGGTGTACGATAACTCAGGTGCGATTCCACGCTTGCGAGGACGGTCCCCATGAAAAAAACCAGTCGAAAACACCGCGAGTACGAGGCTGGAGCAACTGCCGCCGACCCAGAATCTTCTCAGCATTTCGCGGCGGCGGTCGGCCGGGCGCTGAAGCGATCGGCCCGAACTGCCCGCCGGATCGCTCGCCTGCATGGCACGCCCGTCTACATCTGGCGGGATGGGAAAGTGGTGGCGGAAAAGCCCTGAGCCGCGGCTGACTCACTGGCATCACCCTGCTCGGCGAGCCCCTGCGGAACATGGTGAATTGACAGCCGGCGGCGGGCGTTGGACAACTGTGCTGGGATCTCAGTTTTTATCTGCCGCTGGAGACCGCCGATGGCATGCCCGACCGACTCTTCCAGGTGTGTGCGTTCACCCGGCCGCCGTTTCCGCGGGATTTATTTGCTGCTGGTCATGGCCCTGCCCTCCCTCCCCTGCTTCGGAGCCGAACCTGTGACCGACAACCAGTCCTCCCTCCCAGTTGCCACTCCCTTCGGCAGGCTTGCCGATGGCCGTGAGGCGACCCTCTACACCCTCAGCGTCCCGGGTGGCTGGCAGGCGACGATCACGGACTACGGCGGCATTGTGACCAGCCTGCTGGTGCCGCAGGCGAATGGTGAACCGGTCGATGTCGTGCTCGGCTTTGACTCCCTCGACGACTACCTCGCCGGCCATCCCTATTTCGGGGCGATCTGCGGCCGGGTCGGCAACCGGATTGCCGGCGGCAGATTCTCACTTGAGGGCCGCACGGCCACGCTGGCCACGAACAACGGCGACAACCATCTGCACGGCGGTCTGGTCGGCTTCGACAAAAAGCTCTGGCAGGCGACACCAAAGCTGTCGGACAAAGGCCCCGCCCTGCTGCTGGAACTGACGTCTCCGGACGGCGAGGAGGGCTATCCGGGTGAATTGACCGCGCGGGTGACCTACACGCTTTCCCCCGACGGAGAACTCTGGGTGGAGATGGAGGCAACGACCGACGCTCCAACCCTGGTGAACCTCGTGCATCATTCATACTGGAACCTTGCCGGTCAGGCTGCCGGGAGCATTGCGGGACATACGCTTACCGCTCAGGCCAGCCGCTACCTGCCGCTCGATGGCGGTGGCATTCCCACTGGCCGGCTCGTCGATGTCAAGGACACACCGTTTGACTTCACGAATCGTGCCACCCGACTCGGGGATGCCATCGCCGCCCTCACCCCGTCACCGGAAGGAGCAACGCAGGGTGGTGTCGATCACTGCCTCGTGCTCGACGACTGGCAGCCAGACGGAGCCCTGCGGCCAGCCGTCACGCTGACCGATCCGGCCAGTGGCCGCAGTCTCGAGATTCTCACCGATCAGCCCGGCATTCAGGTCTACACCGGCAACTATCTCGACGGTTCCCTCACCGGCAAGGCCGGGGCGGTCTATCAGCAGCATGCAGCCGTCTGCCTTGAGACTGAATGCTTTCCTGACGCCTTCAACCAGAAAGCTTGGCATGCCGACTGGCCCTCAAGCCGACTCGACCCGGGCCAGACCTATCGGCATGTGATGGTCCACCGGTTTAACACCGGTCACTAGTCACTTCCCTGCTCCGGCTATGAGCAGCCCAAGCGAGTCCATCCATTCGATCACCCGTTCGGCGTTCAGCTTCGAACACTCGATTGAGCGATGTGTAGCCGAGTGAGCAGTGGAGGCTATCTAATTGCTAGATGAACTCAGTTGGCTGGGGCAGCCTCCATGGCCGTTTCGTCGAGCCGATATTCGTGCAGCCACCAGCCGACTCTTTCCCTGTCGGTAGGGTCCTCAGTACCAAGCCGCTGCTTCCAGACTCTGCCATACGAAGCCCGCTTCCGTTGTTGGATGGCCTCCAGTGGAGGCTCCGTCACTGGATCACCGTCGCTTCCCCGATCACCCGTTGATTCGATCCATTGGTCCAGCTTGGCCGTAAGCCCCTTTACGGCATCGGCTCGTGCCGGTTTGTCAGCGACATCGAGCAGTCCAGCCGGGTCACTCCGCAGGTCATAGAGTTCAACTGCCGCCCGGGGTGAACCGAGCCACGCAGCCTGCAGCGGCGTCAGCTGCCCGCGGTCAGCGAGCAGCCGGATCAGTGGCAGGCCGGGATACGCAGACTCCTTGTAACTCGACCAGTTCAGCCGCGACCGTTCGGGGAAAAAGTTCTTGACCAGCAGCGCCTCGGCCGTGATCACCGCCCGGCTGCGATCGACCGCATCGCCACAGCGATCCCGCGCGGCGAACACCCCTCGGTCCGCCCTGATCGGCCGGTCGAGGATCGGCCGTCCCTCCATCCAGGCAGGAATCTCGACGCCCGCCAGCCGCAGGCTTGTCGCCGCGAGATCCACCAGGCTGACCACGCCCGGCTCGACCCCGCCGGCGGCCACTCCCGGTCCGCGGATCAGCAGCGGTACCCGGAGCCCCTCGACTGACAGCCACTGCTTGCCCCAGGGCATCGGCCGGCCGTGGTCGGCGAAGAAGATCACCACCGTGTTTTCGAGGACGCCCTCGGCCTCCAGCAGGTTGAGGATCTCCCCGACCCGCCGGTCGACGGTCTCGACACTCCGGTGGTAGGCAAACCAGTCGCGCCGGGTGAGGGGATGATCGGGATAGTTGGCCGGCACCTCCACGGCCTCAAGGGCAGCCGGCGGGAACTCCTCGGGTATCGGAAACGGCCGGTGGGGCTCATGAATTTGATACTGGGCAAAAAACGGCTGCCCGGGCTGCCGGTTCCGCCAGTCGTCGCCGTCGAACATCGTCTGGGGATCGTGGGCGAAGTTGTAGTGGGTCTTGCCGCGGCGAATCGCTCGGCCGCGCCGCTTGCTTCCCGGGGCAGCCGCGTTGGTGACAAACCAGCCCGCCTGCCGCAGGAGCGTCGGCAGGGGCACATACGGGGCCGGCAGCGGCTGCGGATTCTCGACGTCGTGCGGGTGGAGGCCGGTGGTGGTCTGATAGCAGCCGAGGATGAAGGCCGACCGCGAACTGCTGCAGACCGGAGCCGTGGCAAAGCAGCGTTCAAAGCGGCGACCCTCGCGGGCGAGTCGGTCAAGATTCGGGGTCGCAACGTCTGCCACCCCGTAGGCCGCCGTGTCGGGCGACATGTCGTCGGCGATGATCCAGACGATGTTCGGAGCCGCAGCGGCAGCTTCAAGACCGCCACCGACAGCGACAAGCAAACCGGCAAGAAGAGCGAACGTCCGCATGCTGAAGCTCCACAGTCCGATCAAGTCCCGTTGAATGGACAGCCTGTCCCAGACGCTACTGGGAAGCAAGTCACCCTCAGCGAGGCCAATACCATGCCCCGACCTGCTCCGCACGATACCAGACCGCCTGCTCATCCGCTGCTTTTGCAGCTAGCCGCGATCTTCTGGCTCACGCTGCCGGCCGTGGCGGTCTCCGCAGGAGAGGGAATCGCCGACGAGGCGACACTGCCCTACGCCTCCCCGGTCGCCGTCGCCTGCTCTGCCGATGGCCGCTG
>CALAZQ010000570.1 GCA_937926325.1 uncultured Planctomycetaceae bacterium
GTTCTTTGGTTTCAAAAAAGTTGCCCTCGTCGTCGTAGCCTTCGCCCCCCGTGCGAATCTCGACCCGATGGCTGCCAATCAACGCCCCAGGTTGATTCCCGGCAAACTGCAGTTCGTAGCGACCAGCCTCATCGGTAACCGCGTTTGAGGCCTGATCCTCTGCGTCGGTCGGCACAAAAAAGATCGACGCCTTGGGGAGCGGTTCGCCATTGAGCGTGACGACTCCGCTGACCTTTCCCAGCGGTGGCAACTCGGCGGCCGGTTTGCCGCAGCCGGCTGTCAACATGATCAGTCCGCCGATTGCCAGCGCCCAGGGCCGTACGGCAACACTTTTCATCATTCAGTAATCTCCCGAAACTGGTTGCCCATCGGCAATGGCAATGAGATCCCGCATCACACCAAGGCTCGTCGACTCGCTGAAAAACCGCGTCGAGCCGTCGGCCATGGTGCACTGAGCACCGCCCGGATGGTAGGACGAACAAAACGTGCGGGCCGACACGCTTTCGGTGTAGCTGATGAGGCTTGAAGGCTTATTGATGCCGCCACCGGTGGGCATCGCCCCGAGGCCATCGCGGATTCCCCAGGAACTCTGCTGCCGCGTTCCCCGGACACAGAAGACGCAGCCAGCCTGCGGCTTGATTGATCCACTGAAGGTTTGACTGTTTCCCGGGTCAGTTCCGGTGATCCCGTTGAACATCCGATAGACCCGTTCACCAAGAGCGATCGTTTTGGTGGTTCCATCCGTGATATCCTTGATTTTCACCTCACTGTCCATGAAGAACATGCCATCACCGTTCCGCAATATGGCCGTCGAGTTATTTGCGGCGACGTAGTTGGACATCGCCCAGCCGGAGCCAATATTCGTACCCGAAGCGTTGGCAAACCAAATATCTGTCAACCCTGTCGATCGGGTCGCGTCCGACGGACAAAGAAACCCCGGCATTCGCTTTTTCATGGCAGCTGCCTTGGTGCCATTGGCCATCGCCTCAGCACACGTGGTGCTGGTCATGTCGAGCGTCTCCGCAACCGTGGCATATTCCATGTAGGGCAGAATGAAGCTCCCCCATGCCCAGTTGCCCTGAGCGCCGGCACCGCTGATGCCATCGTTCGTGGTCGTCGAGCCGTACTCGCGCTGAAAA
>CALAZQ010000571.1 GCA_937926325.1 uncultured Planctomycetaceae bacterium
GGAATGTTTCAGGGGTTCTGCGGTGCGATCGACCGCTACCTGCCGGTCCTCCTCGATCCGGCCCAGACCCGCTGGATGCCGCGGGCCGCGGCCGAAGAAGACCCGTCATTCAAACAGCTCATTCCCTACTGCCTGCTCTGCTGGCAGGCGGCTGACGGCACGCCGCAGTATTTTGCCTACACCCGCGGCGGCGGCCAGAGTGAGGCGCGGCTGCGGGCCAAGCGGTCGGTCGGCATCGGCGGCCACATCGCCAGCACCGACGGCGAGCATGGCGACGACGCCTCGTATGAGGCCGGTATGCAGCGGGAACTTGCGGAGGAAATCGCGATCGACGGCAGCTTCACCAGCCGCTGTGTCGGCCTGATCAACGACGATGCCACGCCCGTCGGCAGTGTGCACCTGGGGATTGTGCACGTGCTTGCGCTGGAGCGGCCAGAAGTGCAGTCGCGGGAGGCGGAGCTGATCGAGTGTGGCTTTGAGCCGCTGGCCGATCTCTTGGCCGACCGCGAGCGATTTGAAACCTGGTCACAGATCGCCCTCGACGCGGTGGCGGCCGGCAGCCTCGGCTGATTGCACGGCTGCTGGCTGTTGTCCGGCCCGGTTGGCGGGCAGAATGGATGGATGGCCGCCGACAGCTGCATCTACCTCGACAACCATGCCACCACCCGGCTCGATCCGCTGGTGCTGGAGGCGATGCTGCCCTGGCTGACCGACCACTACGGAAATGCTGGCAGTGGGACGCACAGCCTCGGGCTCGAGGCCAGGGCAGCGGTCGATCTGGCCCGGCAGCAGGTGGC
This sequence comes from uncultured Planctomycetaceae bacterium, assembly GCA_937926325.1. Classification (GTDB taxonomy): domain Bacteria; phylum Planctomycetota; class Planctomycetia; order Pirellulales; family UBA1268; genus UBA1268. Next base: position 798 of record CALAZQ010000571.1, read on the forward strand.
GTCCGCCATCGGGGCGACGCCGCGGGAGGTGGTCTTTACCAGCGGGGCGACGGAGAGCGTCAACCTGGCCCTGCTGGGAACCGCAAGCCGGCGGCCAGGCGGCGGGGTCGTCGTTGTGGCGACCGAGCATGCGGCGGTGCTCGATACCGCCGACCAGCTGGAGCGGCAGGGCTGGCCGGTGACCCGACTGCCGGTTCGGGCTCGCGACAGCGAGTGCCCGGGGCTGGTCGACCTCGACCAGCTGGCTCAGGCGGTTGATGACCAGACCGCGCTGGTCTCGGTGATGCTGGCCAACAACGAGATCGGCGTGATTCAGCCGATCGGCGAGATCGCGGCCATCGTCCATGCGGCGGGTGGCCTCCTGCACGTTGACTGCGCCCAGGCGGTCGGAAACCTCGTGGTTGATGTCGATGGGTTGGGGGCCGACCTGGCGAGTTTCTCAGCCCACAAGTGCCACGGCCCCAAGGGCGTCGGGGCACTCTACGTCCGTCGGCGGCAGCGGTTGGTGCGACTTGACGCTCAGGTCTTCGGCGGCGGCCAGGAACGGGGGCTGCGAAGCGGCACGCTGAACGTGCCCGGAATCGTTGGCATGGGCCGGGCCTGCGAACTGGCGGTGGCTGGGCTGCCGACCGTGCCGAAGGCAGTTGCCGCCTTGCGGGATCGGCTCTGGCAACGGCTGGCCGGGCAGGTGCCGGGGCTGCGTCTCAACGGACCGGCGGTGACGCCGCAGCAGCGGTTGCCCAACAATCTCAACCTTGAGTTTCCCGGCGTCGATGGCGGAACACTGCTGGCGGAGCTTGCTCGGGACGGCGTGGCGGCGAGTGCCGGCAGCGCCTGTTCCAGCGAGCAGCCGCGAGCCAGCCATGTGCTGCTGGCCCTCGGGCTCTCTGAGGAAGAAGCTCGTCGCAGCCTGCGGTTCGGACTGTCGCGGCTGACGACGGCGGCTGAGATCGACCGGGCGGCCGATGCTGTTTTTTCGGCCTGGAAGCGGCTGGTTGGGAGCTGAACAGGGGGTCTGCTCTTTGCCTGTGGAGGCGGCCGGGATAAACTCAGGATGTTCGTGCTGCCAAGCAACCCACCGACCCTTTGGCGGGAACGTGTGGGATTGGTTGTTACTCGGAGGAAAAGCAGATGTCAGTCACGCTCACGGAAAAGGCTGCCAGCGAGGTCAAGAAAATCATCGCCGATCAAAAGCTCGACGAGGGCACCGTCCTGCGGGTTGGCGTTGCCGGCGGCGGCTGCAGCGGCTTTCAGTATTCGTTGGGCTTCGACACCCAGTGGGACCCCAAGGCCGACAGTAGGAGCGATCAACACGGCGTCTCCGTCGTGGTTGACAAGAAGAGCGACCTCTTCCTCGATGGCACCACCCTCGATTTCCACGAAGGAATCGACAAGCGGGGCTTTACGTTCAACAACCCCAACGCCACCAAGAGTTGCGGCTGCGGCAGTTCGTTCCAGGCGTGACGAGCCCGGGGCGAACTGACAGAGGAGGCCCGGTGGCGACAGGCAAGGTTTTTATCGTCGGCATCGGCGACGACGGTGTTGAGGGGATGACGTCCCATGCGGTCCGGCTTGTGGAGTCGGCGGAGCGACTGGTCGGCCCCGATTCCTGTCGCGACCTTGTGCCGGCTGGCTTGCAGGGTCGGCTCGAGACCGTCGGCAGTCTCGACGAACTGGTCGAACGGATTGAAGACCTCGGCAACCGGCGGTTGGTCGTGCTCGCCTCCGGCGATCCGCTGTTCTATGGGACAGCCAGGTACGTCTGCAGCCGGCTGGGGAAGGATCGGTTTGAGGTCGTGCCGCATGTCAGCAGCATGCAACTGGCCTTCGCCCGGGTGAAGGAGAGCTGGGAAGATGCCTATCTGGCGAGCCTCTCCGGGCTTTCGACCATCGAACGGGTGATCGAGAAGATTCGCACGGTCGACACGGCCGGCCTCTTCACCAGTGAGCAGTGGCCGCCGAACGTGGTGGCGGCGTCGTTGCTCGAGCAGGGGCTGCAGGGGTACCAGGCCTATGTCTGTGAAAACCTCGGTTCTCCCGATGAACGGGTGACGCAGGGCAGCCTCAAGGAAATCGCTTCCGATTCCTTCGGTCCGCTCAACGTGATGATTCTGGTGCGGCCCTCCGGCCCCTCCGAGGCGTCGGATGAAGCGGGGCGACGCCTGTTCGGCAATCGCGACGAACTCTTTCTGCAATCGCGGCCCAAGCGGGGACTGCTCACGCCTGCTGAGGTCCGCAGCCTGGCGCTCGCGGAACTCTCCCTGACGAGTCGTAGCGTTGTCTGGGACGTGGGGGCCGGCAGCGGATCGGTGGCGATTGAAGCCGCCCGGCTTGCGCCGGAGGGGCAGGTGTTTGCCATCGAAATGGACCCCGATGACCACCGGCTGATCGAGGAGAACGCCGAGCGGTTCGGGGTGCGCAACCTGCGGGCGGTGCTGGGGCGGGCGCCGGAGGCCTGGGCCGACCTGCCCGCCCCCGACAGCATTTACGTCGGTGGCAGCGGCCGGTCGGTGGCCAGCCTGGTCGAGCAGGCCTGGGAACAGCTCAAGCCGGGAGGCCGGCTGGTGACCAACTGCAACAGCATCGAAAACCTGGCGGCCGTGCACGCCCTGCTACGGGCCCGCTCAGATGATGCCGCCTATTGGATGGTCAACATCGCCCGCGGCATTGAGCAGATGGACCGGATTCGGTTTGAGGCCATCAACCCGAACTTCCTGATGGCGGCGACCAGGGTGGGCTGAGATGGACGATCAGCTGCCGGAACCGCTCGATGTGATTGCCGTCGGGGCCCATCCCGATGACGTCGAGATCGGCTGTGGTGGAACCGTCGCCCGCTTGGCCGACCAGGGGCTTAGGGTGGGCATTGTTGACCTTACCGACGGTGAGCCGACGCCCCGGTCGAGCGGCCCGGAAGAACGCCTGGCCGAAGCCCGGGCGGCCGCTGCCGTCTTGGGCGTTGTCCATCGGGAACAGCTTGGCTTTCCCAATCGCCGCCTGTTCGATGGCTTTGAGGTGCGGGTAGCGCTGGCGAAGGTCTTCCGCCGGTTCCGGCCCCGGCTGGTGCTCAGCCTCGGCGACAAGACCCCGCTGGCCTCCCCCGACCATGCCCAGGCGGTTGCGATCACCGAGGCGGCGGTTTTCTACTCGCGGCTGACCAAGTGGGACGACACCTTTGATGGCCTGCCGGTGCATACCGTCCCCAATCTGCTCTGCTATTTTCTGTTTGCCGGCGTCGCCGACCTGCCAGCCGCCCACTGGCCGGTGGTGGTCAACATTCACGGCCTGCTCGCTCGCAAGCTCGAGGCCATCCGCTGCTACAAGTCGCAGTTTCCACCGGAAAAGGCCCACATTTACCCGCGGGTCGAGGCCCTGGCCCGCACCGTCGGCCTGATGGGAGGGTGTGACGCCGGAGAATTGCTCGCCGGCAGCCGCATCCCCTGCACAAATGATTTGGCCCGCCTACTGTTGGGGGTATGAGCACTGCCGCCACATCGCCGTCGTCATTTGCTGCCCCGCCTGCCGCCGAGCTGGTCAGGGACGCGTCACCACCAGCCGCAGCCGTCCGTCCCTGGATGCGGTGGACGCTTGTCGCGGCTGGCATCTACAACCTGATCTGGGGCGGGGTCGCGATCCTTGCGCCGAAGCTCAGCTTCGAACTGATCGGGATGGAACTGCCGCGATATCTGGAGTTCTGGCAGTGCATTGGCATGATCGTTGGGGTTTACGGCATCGGGTATCTGGCGGCTGCCACCAATCCGATTCGGCACTGGCCGATCACGTTGGTCGGACTGCTCGGGAAGGTCTTTGGCCCGATCGGGTTTGCGGAAGCCCTCTGGTCCGGCAAGCTGCCGCTGGCCTTCGGCTGGAACATCATCACCAACGACCTCATCTGGTGGGTGCCGTTCACGGCCATCCTGGTTGCTGCCTGGAGAGCTCGTGGTGATGCAGCCAACTGACGCGGCCGCTGCTGACTGTGATGTGGCGGTCGTCGGGGCGGGGATTGCCGGGCTTGCTGCCGCTTCAACGTTGGCCGCAACCGGCCGCCGGGTGCTGGTGCTGGAGAAATCCCGCGGGGTCGGCGGCCGGATGGCAACCCGCCGGATCGGCGCGGCCGTCTGCGACCATGGTGCCCAGCAGTTCGGGGTCAAGGGACGTGCGTTCGGTGGCATCGTGGCCGATGCAGAGGCGGCCGGGGCCGTCACTTCGTGGTGTCACCTGTTTCCGACGGCAGAAACCGCGGCAGGGCCTGCCGTGCCGCCACTTGACGAGGCGGGCCGCGCCCGCTGGCGGGGCGTCAGGGGCATGACTGATCTGCCGAAGCAGCTGGCCGCCGGGCTGCCGGTGCCGGTCCGGACACAGACGCGGGTCGCGGCCATCGCGGTCGAAGACGAGCGGGTCAGCTGCCGATTCGAGGGCGGAGATGTCCTCACGGCTACCGCGGTGATCGTGACCGCCCCGGTGCCGCAGGCACTCGACCTCTTCGCGGCCGGAGGACTCAGGCCACCGAGAGTCGATGCAGCCGGTTGGGAACTGCTCTCGGAAATCGACTATGACCCCTGTTTTTCACTCATGCTGGTGCTCGACCGGCCCAGCCTGCTGCCGCCACCGGGAGGACTTGAAGTAAAGGCAGGGCCGGTGGCCTGGATTGCCGACAACCACCAGAAAGGCATCTCGCCGGTGCCAGCGCTGACCATTCAGGCCCGGGGTGATTTCAGCCGCGAGCATTACGACAGCGACCCGGCTGAGGTGACGCGGCTGCTGACAGCGGCGGCAGCCGCCTGGATTGACGGCGATCCGGCAACGGTTGTCGTCGATTCCTCGCTGCAACGCTGGAAATTCGCCTTCCCGGTTGAGCCGCTCGCCATGCCGCTGCTGGCGGTCAGCCACGCACCACCGGTCGTCTGCTGTGGCGACGCCTTCGGCGGCGGCCGGGTCGAGGCGGCCGCCTCCAGCGGCTTGGCGGTGGCCCGCTGGCTGGAGCGGCTGCCGGCGAAGTGACCATCCTGCGGCGGCAGCCTGTTGCCACAGCCTGCTCGTACGACGCCGGTTGACACGACAATTCTGCCGGTTGCGGGTATGATCAGTCTCCGGGACGGACGATCATGTCCAGACTACCGGTGGCGGTCGCCGCCGTTTCCCACCGTCCAACGCTGTACCGCCCCGCAAGGAGACTGACCCAATGGCTACTGCAACCAGTTCGCTGCTTCCTGACGTTGAATCCTTTCTGTCCGCCGGGCCGATCCCTGGTGTTGTCGGCGGCGAAGACTGGGCTGGAACCAGCGGCGAGACATTTCAGACCCGCGACCCCGGCAGTGGCGAAGTGCTCGCTGAGGTTCATGCCTATTCCGCTGCCGACGTTGACCGGGCAGTTGCGGCAGCCAACGAGGCTTTCCTGAAGTCGGGCTGGGCGAGTCTTGCCCCGAACGATCGCGCGGTGCGGCTCCATCGGTTTGCCGATCTGGTCGAGAGCCACAAGGAGATCGTCGCCCAGGTCGAGGCGATCGATGCCGGCAAACTGCCGGCCCACGCCCTCGGCGATGTCCAGACATTCATCGGTTCGCTCCGCTACTTCGCCGACATGGCGCAGCATGTCCAGCGGCGGAGCCAACTGGCGGTCGCCGGGCACGAGGCCTGGACGCTCCGCAGCCCCTGGGGTGCCTGCGGCTTCATCTTTCCGTGGAACTTCCCGCTGCTGCTGATGGGCTGGGGGACCGCCCCGGCACTCGCTGCCGGCAACACCGTGGTGGTCAAGCCGGCTGAGGACACGCCGCTGTCGGCGATCTATGTTGCCCGGCTCGCGCGAGAGAGCGGGATGCCTGACGGGGTGGTCAACGTGACGCCGGGCCTCGGCAGTGTGGCGGGTGCGGCTCTGTCGGGCAGCGCTGGCATCAAGCGGATGTCGTTCACCGGTTCGCCCGAGGTGGGCCGCCTGGTGGCCGAGGCCTGCGGCCGCAACCTTGTGCCGGTCAAGCTTGAGCTTGGCGGTAAGGGGGCGGCGGTTGTCTTCGAGGATGTCGATGTTGAGGCGACAGCCAAGAAGCTGGTTGGGGCGATCACCTTCCACACCGGCCAGGTCTGCTGCGACGCCACCCGCTGGATCATCCACAAATCGGTGTACGACCCGTTCATTGACGCCTGCAAGCGAGAGCTTGAACAGGTGCAGGTGGGCTACCAGCTTGACGGTGAGACGACGATGGGCCCGGTCGTCAACGCCAAGCAGCGGGACCGGGTGCTTGGCTATCTCGAGAAGGGGCTGGCCGAGGGCGCGGAGCCGGTGGTGCCCGGCGGGGCGGCCGAGGTGGCCGGCCGTGACGGCTACTTCGTGAAGCCCTGTCTGCTCGCCGGCTCGCTCGAGAACGTCGCCGCCCGCGAGGAAATTTTTGGCCCGGTCGCCTTTATGGCCACCTTCGATCAAGAAGACGAGGCGGTGGCCATGGTGAACAACACCGACTATGGGCTGGCCAACAGCGTCTGGACGACCGATCTGGGGCGAGCCGCCCGGGTGGCTGAGTCGATGGTGGCGGGCAACAGCTGGATCAACGCCCACAACGTCTTCGCCAACGGCGTGCCTTACGGTGGCATTCACAAAAGCGGCATGGGGGGCGGCGTCAACTCAATCGAGACGCTGTTCGACTACTGGCGGAGCCAGTCGATCGTTCGGCCGCTGTGAGCCGGTGGCACCGAGACAACGACGACACGCAGATCGCCCGTGACGGCTGGGCCGGGAGGTTCCGTGGAGACGGCTGACTGCATCATCGTCGGGGCGGGGCTCGCCGGGCTGGCCTGCGGCCGGACGCTGGCGGCCGCCGGCCGCCGCGTCCGGCTCATCGAGGCTGCCAGCCAGCCAGGTGGGCGGGTGGCGACCGACACGGTGGACGGCTTCCGGATTGACCGGGGCTTTCAGGTCTATCTTGATGCCTACCCCGAGGGGCAGCGGTTTCTCGATCATGCCCGACTTGGCCTTGGCTGCTTCGAGCCGGGGGCACTGGTTGCCTGTGACGGTCGGCTGCTGCCGGTGAGCGACCCCTGGCGGCGGCCACTGGCAGCTATTCGTTCGGTTGTTTCCGGGGCGGTTGGGATCGCTGACGGCCTGCGGACGGCCCGGTTGCGGGCGGCGACCATCCGCGGTGTCCGCCAGGGCCGGATCGACCCCGTCGCCGCAGCCCCGGCCGAGGAACGGAGCACCCGGGCGGCCCTCGAGGTCCACGGATTCTCGTCAGGTTTCATCCAGCTTTTCTTCGAGCCCTTCTTCGGCGGTGTCTTTCTGGAGCGGCAGTTGGCGACGGCTGAGACCGTCTTTGCCTTCACGTTTGCCATGTTCTCTCTCGGTCGGGCCTGCCTGCCGGCGGGTGGTATGGCGGCAATCCCGCAGCAGCTTGCCAGCGGTCTGCCTGAGGGTTGCCTGGAACTCGGCGCGCCGGTTGAACGAATCGAGCCCGACCCCTCGGGTGGCGGCGAGGTATTGCTGGCGAACGGCCAGCGGCTTGCCGCCCGGGCGATTGTTGTCGCCGCCGATGCCGCTGCGGCGGCTGATCTGCTGCCTGCCGGGGTTCGCGGCTCGTGGCAGCCGCCGGCGTTCAAGGCGACCACGATGGTTGCCTTTGCCGCTGAAAAGCAGCCGGCCTGTGGCCGCACCTTGATCGTCTCTGCCGAGCCCGCCGGGGCGGGCCCGATCGACAACCTCACGGTGCCTTCAGCAGTGGCGGCCGGCTATGCCCCGGCGGGCCAGACGCTCATCTATGCTTCGGTGCGAGGTGACTGGACCGGGCCGGCAAGCGAGCTTCCGTCTGCGATCCGCCGCCAGGCAGCTGACTGGATCGGCAGTGGGGCCGAGGGCTGGCGGCAACTGGCCACGGTCACGGTGCCGCGAGCCCTACCGGTCGAAACTCCGGCCGTCCGCCGGGCCCGCCCGGCATCGGGCCAACTCTGCCCCGGGCTCTTTCTCTGCGGCGACCACCTCACCACCAGTTCGATCAACGGTGCCCTGGCTGCCGGCCGGCTCGTTGCAGAGGGCCTGCTCGCTTCTTGACGGTGCGACGCTCGGGAAAAACTCGTCGCGTTCCCGGGGCTTGCGGGCCTGCCGAGCACGGCACCCTGCCGAGCAGATGATTGCCGGCTGCGAAACCTTGCTTTGCCGGACCGCGGGATCAGCAGCCCGTTATTTTCAGCCGCTGAGACCTTCAATCGCTGTCAGCACCTGTTCGGCGTGAACCGCTGTCTTCACCGCCTTGAAGACCTTTGCCACCCGGCCGGTCGGGTCGATGAGAAAGGTGCTGCGGGCGATGCCCAGCGACTTCTTGCCGTACATGTTCTTTTCTCGCCAGGCCCCATACCGCTCAGCGACCGCATGGTCCGGGTCGGCGAGCAGCGTGAAGGGCAGGCTGTATTTCTCCCGGAAGCGGGCGTGGCTTTCGGGGCTGTCGGGGCTGACGCCCAGCACGATGGCACCGGCCTGCGTGAGCTGCTTCTCGATGTCGCGGAACCCGCAGGCCTCTTTGGTGCAGCCCGGCGTATCGTCCCGCGGATAGAAGTAAAGCACGACCAGCCGCCCCCGGAGGCTCGACAGCGTCAGGGGGTCACCATCATGGGTGGTCAGCGTGAAATCGGGGGCTTCTGTTCCCGGCTCAATCCAATCGGCCATGCAATGAACTCAGACAAGGGGCGGGCTATTCGTCTGCTCCGTTTTTGCAGGTGGCCCAAACCCCACGGAACACGGCCGGGAACAGCATCAGCGCGCGGGCGAATGCAAACATGCAGAAAGTCCTTCCTTGGAGATTTCCGAAGCCTACCAAAATTCGGAAATTTCTGGCCTCCCCCCGGTTCGAGAGACTGCATACACTTGATTGAAACAGGTGTTTGAAACGGTGATTCATGGCTTCAATTCCCCCCGAAAACCAGTCGCTTGGCTCCAGCGGGTCTGACGATCCGCGGGTGCGGATTCTGTCGGCGGCCGGGCGGGAATTCGCCGAGAAGGGTTACGAGGCGGCTACCGTTCGCGACATCTGCACGGCCGCGGGCGTCAACGGGGCGGCGGTCAATTACTACTTTGGCGACAAGCAGCGGCTGTATATCGAAAGCGTCAAGCATGCCCACCAGGAGCGGGTCCGTCAGGTGCCTCAGCCCGACTGGCTGCCGGGAACGCCGCCAGAGGTGAAGCTGCGGGATTTTGTCGGCAACATGATCGAGCGGATGCTCGGCTTCGATCAGCCCCCCTGGCAGGTGCGGCTGATGCTCCGGGAAATCCTGCACCCGACCGAAGCCTGCCGGGAGCTCGTCGAGGACTACATCCGGCCGCACTTCACCATGCTGGTGGCGATTCTCGACGAACTCGCCGCCGGCAGCCTCTCGCAGGCTGAACTGCGGCGGGTCGGGCTGAGTGTTGTCGGGCAGTGCTTCCTCTATCGGGCTGCCGGCGATGTCGTCGGCATGCTCATTCCGGAGGCCGAGATCAACCGTCTGCACACGCCGGAACAGCTGGCTGATCATGTCACCGCCCTGAGCCTTGCCGCCCTCGGCCGGGCGCCGCCGCTGACCGGTCAGCCCGCCCGCGCCCCGGTGCCCGGCTCGGTCTCGGGGCAGGCCTGAACGACTCCTGGAAAACTGCAACGTCTCTGTTGAGGGCTTGAGGACACGACGACCGTCATGAAAATCTTCCGCACCATTTTCGGTTGGGTGATGCCGCTGGTGATTCTCGGGGGCGGCGTCGCTGCCTTCATGGCCCTCGGCAGCCAGCCGCCGCCTCCGCGACGCGAGGTCGATGCCAACCCGGCAGTGATGGTGCAATCGCTGCCTGTCGTTCGGGAGCCGGGCCTGATCGAAATCGACTTTGACGGTGTCGTCGTGCCGCTCCGGGAAGTGACCCTGTCGGCCGAGACCGGCGGCCGCGTCGTGCAGCTCGCCGACGCCTGCCGCGGCGGCAGATTCGTCGAGAAAGGCGCCCAACTGCTGGCGATCGATCCCCGCGACTACGAACTGGAGGTGCGGCGGCTGGAGCAGGAACTCAAGCAGGCGGTGCTGACCATCGAGGAGATCGACGAAGAGATCAAGCAGAACGAACGCTCGGTCAATCTGGCCGAGCGGCAGGTCGCCCTGGCCCACCGCGAGGTCGAGCGATTTGACGGTCTCAAGTCGAGCCGCGTGGTGACCGAGGCCGACTATGAACGCGCCCTCCGCGACGAGCTGTCCGCCGACAGTAACCTCAACATGCTGCAGGGGCAGCGGCGGGTGCTGGCCAAGCGGCGGATCAGGCTGACCGAGGCCCAGACGCTGACCGCCACGATGCTGGAACGGGCGGAGCTCGACCTCGAGCGGACGAGGATCATCGCGCCGGTCAGCGGCATGGTGGTCGATTCGATGGTTGAAGAAGACTCGTTTGTCAGCAAGGGAACCCCGCTGGTGACGATCGAAGACACCAGTGCCGCCGAAGTTCGCGTCAGCTTGCAGATGGATGACGTGGCCCGCATCTGGAGCGATACCCGGCAGACCCCCTCCGGCTCCCCCTACGACTTTCCCGACACCCCGGCGACTGTCGTCTATCAGATTGGCGACCGGCAGTATCGCTGGCAGGGGGTGCTCAAGCGACAGGAGGGCCGGGGACTCGACGAGCGGACCCGGACGCTGCCCTGCCGGGTGCTGGTGGCCGACCCGACGGCCGTCGAAGCCCTCGACCGTTACGGGGCGGCCCTGCCTGCCCTGCCGGCGGGGACGCCGCTGTCGCTGATCCGGGGCATGTTCGTCGACGTCCGGGTTGAGGTCGCCACCGATCAGCCGCTCGTCTCGACGCCCTGCGAGGCGTTGCGGCCCAACGGCGATGTCTGGGTGGCCCGCGACAACAAGCTGGCAATTGTGCGGCCGCCGCTGGTGCAGGTCGATGCCGGCCGGGCGGTGTTCGAGTCGACGCCGCAGGGCTTGCGGCCGAGCGACCGCGTCATCGTCAGTCAGCTTTCGAATGTCCGCGACGGCATGGCGATTGCCGAGGCGGGTGAAACCCGCGACCCGGTCAAGACCGCCCAGGCGATCGAGCCGGGTGACCTGCGTCCGCCACCGACGGAATAGCGTTCGCCGGAGAGTCCCATGCGCAGCATCATTGGCTGGACCGTCAAAAACATGCCGGCGATGAACACGCTGGTGGCGGCGATCCTCATCGTCGGGACGATGAGCTTTGCCAGCATGCGACGGGAGGTGTTTCCCGAGTTCGATCTCGAGATCGTGCTGGTGTCGGTGCCCTATCCCGGGGCGACGCCCGAGGAGGTCGAGGAGGGCATCTGCCAAAAGGTCGAGGAAGCCTGCCGCAGCGTCACCGGCATCAAGAAGCTCACCAGCGTCGCCCAGGAGGGCTCGGGCTTCTGCGTCTTCGAGCTCAACTCCAGCGTCAAAAACGTCCAGAAGGTTCTCAGTGAAATCCGCTCCGAGGTCGAGCGGATCCCCAGCCTGCCGGAACTGGCCGAAGATCCGAAGGTCGAGCAGGTGACGCTGCGGAATCCGGCGATCAAGGTCGGGGTGCTCGCGCCGCGGATTCCGGGCGAGGTGTCGGAGGCCGAACTGCGGGATGTCGCCGAGGTGATCCGCGACGACCTGCTGGCCCTGCCGGCGGTCTCGGCCGCCAACCTGCAGGGCGCCCGCGACTATGAGATCGACATCGAGATCTCGGAGCGGACGCTGCGGAAGTATGGCCTGTCGCTGCGGAACGTCGCCGACATCGTCCGCCGCGAAAATCTCGAAATGCCCGGCGGCACGATCCGGGGTGAGAGCGGTGAGATTCTGCTGCGGGGCAAGAACAAGCGGTATGTCGGCGAGGAGATCGCCAAGCTGCCGCTGGTCACCCTGCCGGACGGGCTGGTGCTGACCGTCGGCGACCTCGGCACCGTCCGCGATGACTTTGCCGATGTGGCCGCCACGAACCGCATCAACGGCCGGCAGGGCATGGTCATCTCGATCGACCGCAGCTCGGGCGAGGACCTGCTGGCGATGACGGCGGCAGTGAAGGACTACGTCGGCGAGGCGAAGCTGCCGCCGGGCTATGAATTGATCACCTGGGCCGACCAGTCGGTCGACGTCCGCGATCGGCTCGAGATGCTGGTCAGTGCCGGCACCCAGGGGCTGCTGATCGTCTTCGTGATCCTGTCGCTGTTTCTCGACCTCAAGATCGCCTTCTGGGTGGCTCTCGGCATTCCCTTCTGCATGCTCGGGACCGGCGGGCTGATGTTCCTGACCGACCAGACGCTGAACATGCTCTCGATGTTCGCCTTTCTGATGGCGATCGGCATTGTCGTCGATGACGCCATCGTGGTCAGCGACAACATCGAGCGGCACCGGCGGATGGGGAAGAAGCCGGTCACCGCCGCCATCGACGGCACGGCCGAGGTCACCCCCAGCGTCATCTCCAGCGTGATGACGACGGTGATTACCTTCCTGCCGCTCTGCTTTGTCTCGGGGGTGATGGGCAAGTTCATCGCGGTGATGCCGTTTGCCTTCATCACCGCCCTGCTGATGTCGCTGTTTGAGTCGCTGCTGGTGCTGCCGGGCCATCTGTCACACGAGAAGGGACTGATCTTCACGCTGCTCGGCTGGCTGCTGTATCCGCTGAAGCTGCTGCTGCCGGTGCTCGCCTGGCTGCAGCGGATCTGTGACCGGGGCCTCTCCTGGTTCATTCGCTTCTGCTACCAGCCGCTGTTGAACCTCGCCCTCGGCAATCGGCTCAGCACGATGGCCCTCGCCCTCAGCGTGCTGCTGCTGGCCGTGGCCACTGTCCGCAGCGGCATCACCCCGTTTTCCCTCTTTCCCAAGATCGACGCCAACCGGCTGCTCGCCAAGATCACCTTCCCCGATGGCACGCCGGTGGCGGTCACCGAAGAGGCGACCCGGCGAATCGAAGAGGCGGCCTTCACCACCAGCCAGAAACTCTCGCGACCCGGCGAGCCGATTCTCAGTCTGGTGCACCGCTCGGTCGGCCAAGTGGCTGCCCAGGGTGAGGTCGGCCCCGACGCCCGCGTCAGCGGCAGCCACGTCGGCGCGGTGGCGATCGAACTGGTCGATGGCGAAAGCCGGGATGTCACCAGCGAGCAGTTCATCAGCGACTGGCGGCAGCTGGCCGGCGAGTTTCCCGGGGTCGAAAGCCTGATTTTTGGCACCGAAAACATCGGCCCCGGCGGCAAGGCGGTCGAGTTCAAATTGCTGGCCCGCAGTGACCCCGAGTCGATCCGGCAGCTGGAGGCGGCGGTGGAACGCTGCAAGGAGTGGCTGGCCCAGTACCCCGGGGTGATCGACATCGACGACGATTCGCGGCCGGGCAAGTGGGAGTACCAGATTCGCGTCCAGCCGCAGGCTGAGGCGATGGGGGTGTCGCTGGCCGACCTGGCCGGCACGGTCCGGGCCAGCTACTACGGCGAGGAGGTGATGCGGCTGCAGCGGGGCCGGCATGAGGTCAAGCTGATGGTCCGCTATCCGCAGGAGGAGCGGCGGAGCGTCGCCACGCTCAGCGACATCCGGGTCACCAGCCCCGACGGGGTCAAGCGGCCGCTCGATGAACTGGCCGAAATTGACATCAAGCGGGGCTACTCCGAAATCAACCGGCTCAGCCAGCGGCGGTCGATCACCGTCGTGGCCGATATCGACGTCGCCAAGAGTTCCCTGACCAGCGGCCAGATCACCGGCGACATGGCCAAGCGGCTGATGCCCGACCTGTTGGCGGAGTACCCGCGGGTGAGCGTCCGCTGGGAGGGCGAGCAGGAGCAGACCCGCGAGAGCCTCCAGAGCCTCGGCGTCGGCTTCGTCGTCGCGTTGTTCGCGATGTTCATCCTGTTGACGATGGAGTTCAAGTCGTACTTTCAGCCGCTGTTGATCATCGCCATCATTCCGTTTGGCTGCGCCGGATCGGTCTTCGGCCATGCCCTGATGGGCATGCCGCTGACGCTCTTCAGCATGTTCGGCCTGGT
>CALAZQ010000572.1 GCA_937926325.1 uncultured Planctomycetaceae bacterium
GCCGCTGGTGCGGCAATTACTCACAGCAGCTTTTGAGCCCGACGGGCTGCTATTCACTTACTGTTCGTGTCAAGAATTGCGGTCAAATATTGTGAGTGGCCTCTCTTTCTGCGCACATCGAACGCATGCCCTGCCACTGCTGCAGGCAATGACCGTGGTCTCGGGGAGCGGACCGAGCGGAGCCTGCAAAGATTCTTCGAATCGCCCACCAACGTCCCACCGCGGCCGTTATCGTCAGCCGCCATTTTCATCCCGCCGCCACGGCGCCGGGGCATCGGCTAGGAGGGGATCGCCGGACTTGCAATTTCCGGAAGCCGAATGATGCCGATCAGACAGGCCGGGGCCATCACCGACACCACGGCGAGCACCAGCGGGCTGGGGCCTGCCAGCACGACCGTAAAGGTGATGATCACGAGCGTAAAGACGGCCAGCCGGCGTTTGGAAGTCCGGCTGAGAGCCTGATGGGCATCCCATTCCCGCACCATGTCGCCGAACAGCGGAGTCGCTTCCAACAGGGCATGGGCCCGCGGCGACGACCGGGCCAGAAAATAACTGCTGGCCAACAGAAATGGGACGGTGGGAATGCCCGGCACGATCACCCCGACAATGGTCATCAAAACGCTGCCACCCCCGGCCGCGAGATAGAGCAGCCGTTTCGGCCCTCGCACCAGCACCGGTCCACCGGTCTGCAACGTCGCCACCGCCGGCTGCACCGGTTTGGATTGTCGCCGACGAAGCCTGCCATTACGTCGTCGATTCTCAGGCCCAAGCTCCTGCCGGAGTGCCGCTTGCAACGCGGCGATGAATGAATCGGCTGCCTGCTTGGCTGTCATTTCGGGCCTCCAGCCGATGCGGCAGAAGCCCAGCGAAAGATCAAGGCTGGCAAAGGAAACGTCGGGCAGCTGCTGCAACCTCTGCAATAAAGCCTCGGCCAGCCGCGGCCGGCCGTTGCAGAACACACGACGGTCGGCTATCGCCAGACAGCTATCTGAGAATTGCACGGTTACCGCCATCGGCCTTCCTCCGACCACACACGCGGGAGACGGTTGGGTACTCACGGACAGGCTGAAGTGTACCCAGCCCAAAGCCCTGTCGCTTCAGACCCCGGCCAGTTGGCGTAGATCCCGCTCAAGGCTATCGAGCCGAGCGGTCAGCGACTGTTTGATAGCGGGCAGCTCTTCACATGAGCAGGGGGCCGCCACGGTGAACAGGTAGAACTTGATCTTCGGCTCGGTCCCCGAGGGGCGGGCGGCCACAGCGTTGGCAAGCGGTGGAAACCGGCCATCGGGCAGCCGCTTCCCCGCCCCCTCCAAGCCGGCGAGGTCGAAGATGACGAGATCGCCCGCCACACCATCATAGGGCTGCCGCTCGCCGCCCGGCGTCCAGGTGGTCAGGCTCGCCTGGTCGCGGGTCCGCACCACGTCGAGGCCACCAAAGGCAGCCGGCGGCTCGGCCCGCAGCGTGGCCATGATCTCTTTCATGCGGTCCATGCCGCTGGCCCCGGGCAGCATCACCGACACCTGCCGCTCCTGGTGGCAGCCAAACCGGCAGAAGAGCTCGTCGAGTTCCTCGTGCGGCGAACGCCCCTCCGCTTTCAGGGCTGCGGTCAGTTCGGCCATCAGCAGGGCCGCCACCGAGGCATCCTTGTCTCGCACATGGGTGCCGGCGAGGTAGCCGTGCGATTCCTCACAGCCGAAGACGAACCCCTCCGGGCCCAGCCGATCGATGCTGCTGCAGATCCATTTGAAGCCCACCAACTGCGTGTCGTCGCACCGCAGGCCGTGGGCCTCGGCAATCCGCCGGACCAGCCCGGTCGTGACCAGGGTGGTGACGACATAGTCGTCCGGCCGGTTGGCCCCCCGCTGGCGGCGGCCGGTGAGGGCCTGCTGGCAGAGCAGGCCACAGAGCTGATTCCCCGTAAAGGTCCGCCACTCGGCACCCGGCTGCCGGGTCAGCGGTGCGGCCGCCCCCAGCCGGTCGGCGTCGGGGTCGCTGGCCAGCACCAGGTCGTCACCCCGCTGCTGGGCCTCAGCGATCGCGCCCGAGAGCACGGCCGGGTTTTCCGGGTTGGCCACATGCCCGGGCACGTTGGGAAAGTCGCCGCTCGGCTCGGCCTGTGGACCAAACAGCCGCAGCTGCTCAAAGCCTGCTCCCGCCAGCACCGGCACCACCGCGGTCGCCCCCACGCCATGCAGCGGCGTGTAAAGGATCGAGATGTCCCGCGGCCCCGGTGAGGCCTGCTTGAGCACCGCAGCCACAAAGGCAGGATCGATCTCCTGCTCGACAAACACCACCCGGCCGGCCGCCACGCCGGCATCGAAGGACTCCCGGCGGATCTCATCCACCCGCATCACCCGCTCGATGATGCCCTTGTCGTGCGGTGGCAGCACCTGCACGCCGCCGGCCCAATAGACCTTTACGGCGTTGTCACTCGGCGGATTGTGGCTGGCCGTCACCATGATGCCGCAGGTGCTCCGCGTTTCGCGGACGGCAAAGGAAAGCTCTGGCGTGCTCCGGAACCCCCGCAGAAAGAAGACCTTGAAGCCCGCCGCCAGCAGCACCTCGGTGCAGAGCCGGGCGAAGTGTTCCGAGCGATGGCGGGTATCATAGGCGATCGTGCAGCTGGGGGTTTCACCGGCGGGCAGCGTCGCTGTGACATAGTCGGCCAGCCCCTGCCCGCTTTCGCCGATCGTCCGGTCGTTGATGGCGTTTGAACCGACGGGATACATCTTGCCGCGGCGACCACCCGTGCCAAACGGAATGACGGTCCAGTAGGCATCGTCAAGCTCTTTCCAGACTGCCGGATCGACCGCCGCCTGGTCGATCAGACCGGCCAGCTCAGCGGCAAACGCCGCATAGCGGGGTTCGGTCAGCCAGGCCCTCATCGTCGTGGCGGAATGGTCGGTGATGGTCCCGGCGGTCCGGGCCGAATCGAGCAGTTCCAGCTGGTGGCGAACGGTTGCGTCGGGCATGGTGCTCCTCGTTGGGGGAAGGCTGCGGCTGGGCGGTTTGGCGGTGTCGGTTTTATACTCGCGGCGTCCAGAACGTGCAGCGAGGCTCCCCATGACGACGACCACCACCGCAGCCGCCAGCCCTTCAACTGAGCCACTCATCGTCAGTGTGTCAGGGCTTCGCGGCGTGGTCGGACAGAGCCTGTCGACCGCGGTGGCGGCTGCCTACGCCCTGGCCTTTGCCGAGACGCTGCCAGCCGGGCCGATCGTGCTGGGCCGCGACGGCCGGGCCTCGGGACCGCAGTTGAGTGCGGCCATCGTCGCCGCCCTCACGGCCGCCGGCCGTGACGTGCTCGACTGCGACGTGGCGGCAACACCGACCATCGGCATTGTGGTGGCCGAGCAGCAGGCCGCCGGTGGCATCCAGATTTCGGCCAGCCACAACCCGGCCCGCTACAACGGCCTGAAGCTCTTTGGCGGCGACGGCCGGGTGCTGCCGGCAGCGGCCGGGGAGGCGGTCAAGCGGCGGTTTGAAGCCTTGCGGCGAACGCCGCCGACGCCGACGGCAACCGTCCCGGCCGGGACAGTCAGGCCGGTTGATGGCGTCGACCCCCACCTGGCCCGGGTGCTGGCGATCGTCGATGCCGATGCCATCAGGCAGGTTCGGCCGCGGGTCTGGCTCGATGCCGGTCACGGGGCCGGCAGCCGGCTGGCCCGGCCATTGCTCGAGGCCCTCGGCTGCGACTGCACGATTGCCGGCGAACCGGCCGACGGAGCCTTTGAGCACGAGCCCGAACCGACCGCCGACAATCTCGCCGACTGGCTGCCACAGATCGCCGCCGCCGGTGCCGACGTGGGGTTTTTTCAAGACCCCGACGCCGACCGGCTGGCGATTGCCACCGGCTCTGGCCGGTACCTGGGGGAGGAGCTGACCCTCGGCCTGGCCGTCGAGGCGGTGCTGGCCAAGACGCCCGGGCCGGTCGTGACCAACTGCTCGACCAGTGCCCTCACCAGTCGGCTGGCGGAGCGGCATGGCGTGCCCTGCACCTTCTCGGCCGTGGGCGAGGCGAACGTCGTCGATGAGATGCTCAGCCGCGGCGCGGTGCTTGGCGGTGAGGGCAATGGCGGGGTCATCGACCCGCGGGTCGGGCTGGTCCGTGACTCGTTTGTGGCGATGGCCCTGGTGCTCGAGCGGATGACCGCCGGCGGGAAACTCACGCCGCTGGAAGACCTGGTGGCCGACTTTCCACCGCTCACCATCGTCAAGGCCAAGGTCAACCTGCCGGCTGACTGGCGGCCGGCGGATGCCGTCGCGGCGTTTGACCGCGTGGCGGCGGCCTTTCCAGAGGCCACGGTCAGTCGGCTCGACGGCGTTCGGCTCGACTGGCCGGACGGCTGGCTGCTGGTGCGGGCCAGTAATACCGAGCCCATCGTGCGGATCGTCGCCGAGGCGGCCACCACGGCCAACGCGGAGGCGGCCATTGCCCGTGCTCGGACAGCCCTTTTGGGTGCGTGACCGGCCCGCTACCGGGCCGGCAGGTCGATGCCCATCGCTGCCATCAGCCGCTTCATGTCCTCCCAGACATCCCGCTTGGCAGCCGGGTTTCGCAGCAGGTAGGACGGGTGGTAGGTGCAGATAACCCGGCTGCCCCGATAGTCAAACCACTGCTTCCGCAGGGCTGCCATCGACGACTTGGTCTCGAGCAGCGCCTGGGCCGCCGTGGCCCCGAGGCAGCAGATGAACTCGGGCTTCAGCAGTTCGAACTGCCGCTCAAAGAACGGCCGGCAGTTGGCAACTTCATCGGGTTCAGGCCGCCGGTTGCCGGGGGGCCGGCACTTGAGCACGTTGAGGATGTAGACCTCATCCCGCGACAGCGTGCAGGCCTCGATGATCTTTGTCAGCAGCTGACCGGCCCGGCCCACAAAGGGCACGCCGGCGGCATCCTCATCAGCACCGGGGGCTTCACCGAAGAAGCAGAGCCGGGGGGTGAGCGGCCCGACTCCAAAGACTGTCTGGGTCCGACCGGCCGCCAGCTCTGAGCACCGCCGACAGGCCGCCACCTCATCCTGCAGAACCGCCAGTGCCGCACCGCGGTCAGCGACAACTGGAGCCGCTGGCGCAGCGGTCGGCGGCGCGGGCGTTGCTCGCGGCCGGGGCTGCCGGGCCTTCGGCAGACTGGTCACCCCCGCCAGGGCGAGGCTTTCCAGTCGTTGCCGTAACGCCCGGTTCGACATCGTTGCGGCCCCGAAGAATCTGGTGACTGAAAGCTTGGCTACAACGCCCGGCGGAACCGCTTGGGACCACGCTTCTTGCCCAGTGGCGGACCAGCCGGCTTGGGGGGCGGTGCCGGAGCGACGGCGGCCTCACCATTGCCCGCCGCCGCCAGTTCGGCCGGCGTCGCCGTTGGCTTCGGGTCGGTCGCCACAAACCCTTCCAGCTCTGCCCGCTCCAGCAGCTTGTCGATCCGCATCTCGATGCGGGTCAGCTGCGGGCCTTCCTCGGGTGAGACGAAGGTATAGGCAACCCCCTCGCGGCCCATCCGTCCGGTCCGGCCGACGCGGTGCACATAGTCGTCGCAGAATTCGGGAATGTCGTAGTTGATGATGTGCGAGACGCCGGAGACGTCGATGCCGCGGCCCACCACGTCGGTGGCCACCAGCACCTGCACATCACCGTCGCGAAACTCCCGCATCACCCGGTCGCGGACATTCTGGGCCAGGTCACCGTGAATGCAGGCGATGCTGCCGTCGTCCCGTTTCCGCCGCCGCTGCAGCCGCTCGTGGATTTTGTCGGTGCCTCGTTTCGTCCGGCAGAAGACGATCGCCTGCCGTGGATCCTCCCGCTCGAGCAGCTTTTCAAGCAGCGCAAACTTCCGGGTCGGCTCGACCGTGAAATAGAACTGCTCGATGGTTTCGACCGAAATTTCATTGGTCGAAAAGTCGAGGATCTCGGGGTCCCGCATGTAGCGGGTGGCCAGCTTGGCGACCGGTGGCGGCACCGTGGCCGACAGCAGCAGCGTCTGGCGGCTCTGCGGACACCGCCGCAGAATCTTCTCGATGTCGGGCCGAAAGCCGATGTCGAGCATGCGATCGGCCTCATCGAGGGTGACGATTTCAAGCGTTCCGAGCGTCAGCGTGCCGCGGCTCATGTGGTCGAGCACCCGGCCCGGGGTGCCGACGATCACCTCGGGGTGCTTGGCCAGCTTGTCGATCTGACCCTTGATCGGCTTGCCGCCATAGACGGCGACACACCGCAGCGGCGAGCCGGAGGCCAGCTTTTCAAACTCATCACGAACCTGCACCGCCAGTTCCCGGGTGGGCACCAGCACGAGGGCCCGGACGCCGCGGTCCCGGCCGGGGCCGGCCGACAGCAGTTCCAGAATCGGCAGCACGAAGGAGGCGGTCTTTCCGGTACCGGTGCGGGCCTGGCCGAGCACGTCAACCCCGGCAATCGCCCGGGGGATCAGCCCGGCCTGCACCGGCGTCGGCTGGCTGTAGCCAGCCTGCCGCACGGCCGCGAGTGTCGTCTCGGAGAGGCCGAGGTCGTTGAAACCATTGCCATCGCCGACCGGGGTGACGGGTGGAGGGGGCGGTGAACGCCGCCTGCCGGTTGCTTCGTGTTCGGTGTTGCCCCCACGGTCGTCCCTGCCGGGAGAGGCTTCGCCGCCAGACCGGGCGGGACGGCGCCGACGGCGACGCCGCCGTGGCTGTTCTTCAGCAGTCACTCAATACCTTCCATCATTCATTCGCCGCTCTCGGGCCTGCACGGTGACGATCCGGGCAAGGGGCGATCAGACATTGCTGCTGCGAGCGGTTTCGTCGAGGCTCCGCCGACGGTTTTGCTCGGCAGGTCGCCGTGAGAGCGGCTGGGCCTGCAAACGTTATTCCATTTGCTGAAACAATACCACGCCGCTGAGAAAGCGGCAAAT
>CALAZQ010000573.1 GCA_937926325.1 uncultured Planctomycetaceae bacterium
ACGAAGTGCAGGGTGGCGTTGGGCGGGATGACCGGCGGGGCGCCGCGGGCGCCGTAGCCGATTGCACTGGGGATCTGCAGTTCGATCATGCCCCCCTTGCCGACGAGCTGCATGCCTTCGGTCCAGCCGGGAATGACCCGATTGAGCGGAAACTCGATCGACTCGCCCCGCTTGTAGGAACTGTCGAAGACGGTGCCGTTGTCGAGCCAGCCGTGGTAGTGGACCGACACCGTGTTACTGGCAGCCGGCTTCTGGCCGGCACCGGCCCGCAGGATGCGGTACTCAAGGCCTGAGGCAGTCTTGGTGAAGCTCGTCGGGGCGTCGGCATCGACCTGGCCGGCACCCTCGGGCAGCGTGGGGAGGGGAATGTCAGCGGGGGTATCGGCGGCCATGGCGGTTGCACTCACAGTGAAAAGGGAGACGAGCAGGGCCGCAGAAAACGGGGCGACAGCATGCATGGGAAGACTCCAGGGAGAAACGTCGTAGCCGCAGAATAACACAATCGGCCTGCCGGCGTCGGCAACAGGCAGCATCAGCCCTGCATCCAGGCCTCGATCGCATCAGGCTCAAGCGGCACATCGGCACAGAGATCGACCGGGCCGTCGGCCGTCACCAGGATGTCGTTTTCCAGCCGGATGCCGATGCCCTCCTCCGGCACATAGATTCCCGGCTCGACCGTCATCACCCAGCCCGGCTCCAGGGGGCCGTCGGGCGGGGCGAGGTCATGAACCCCCAGCCCCAGGGAGTGCCCCAGCCCGTGCATGAAATACTTCCGGCAGGCCGGGCTTTCGGCAGTGTCGGCCGCCAGCTCCTTCCGGCTGATCAGCCCGAGGCCCACCAGCTCTTTGGCCATCTGGACCTGCGCCGCCCGCTTCCATTCTCGCAGGCTGGTGCCCACCACGGTCCGCTCGATCGAGCTTTTGAGCACCCGCAGGACGGCTTCGTAGAGCTGCCGCTGCCGGGGCGTGAACCGGCCGCTGACCGGAAATACCCGGGTCAGGTCGGCGGTGTAGTTGGCATAGCTGGCCCCGATGTCAAAGAGCACCAGGTCGCCGTCCTGGCAGGGCTGGTCGTTATCGAGATAGTGCAGCGTGCAGGCGTTTTTGCCGGTCGCGACGATCGGCTCGTAGCCGAAGACCGCCCGGTTGCGGGTGAACTCACCGATGAATTCCGCTTCGAGTTCATACTCCATCACACCCGGCCGCAGGCGGGCCGCGACCCGGTCAAAGCCCTGGCGGGTGATGCTGACCGCATGGCGGATCAGGTCGACCTCGGCCGGATCCTTCACCGCCCGCAGCCGCCGGAGGATCGGGGCCAGCCGTCCATAGTGGTGCAGCGGATAGCGGGCCATCAGCTGCCGGGCCAGCCGCAGGTCTCGCTGTTCGACCTCGAGGCTCGCCCGTTCGTGTTCGTTGCTGTTGAGGAACACCTGCTCGCTTGAGACCATCAGGCCGTGCAGCACCGCCGGCAGGTCGGTCAGCCAGCGGATCGTAGCCACGCCCGAGATTGCCCGGGCCTCATCCTTTGACAGGTAATGGCCCTCCCAGGTGGCGAGGTGCTCGGTCGGCTGCCGGACGAAAAGCATTTCGCGGTGGGACGGATCGACCGCATCGGGGGCGAGCACCAGCACGCTTTCAACCTGCTCGATGCCGGTAAGCCAGAACAGGTCAGCCGCGGGAACCAGCCGCGACACACCGTCACCATTGGTCGGCGGGGTGTCGGCGGCGTGGACGATGGCCAGGCTGTTCGGCGGCAGTGCCGCCACCAGCCGCTGCCGGTGGTCACAGAACAGAGCGGGGTCGATCGGGGCGTGTCGCATGAGCAGTCCGGGGTGGCACGGGGTATCGCTGCCAGGTTCGGCAGCCTCCCGAATAGCCTACCGTCGGCGGGCGTCCTGGAGGCTCCGCAATTCCTGCGCGGCCCGCGTCGCCTGCTGTTCGACTTCGCGCTCAACCTGCTCGGCCCGCTGCTTGTTGACCGTGAAATTCGGCCGGCCGCCAGTCCATGAGATCGTGACGATGCCGGTCAGCACCAGGGCCGGGACGACGATGATGATCAGCGTCGAAACCCAGCGGGAGGTGACGACCTGCCGAACCGGGGCGGGCATGCCGTAGGTGACAATGCCGAGGAGCTGCTGGGCGAATGTCTGCTTGCTGCGGGCCATGGAACGATCCTGGAGACGGAGGCGAGGCCTGCCGGTCCACAGGCCGGCACTGGCGGGGCCGCAGACTCTAGAAAACAAAACCGCGGTGGAGCAAGGGCTGCTCCACCGCGGTTACTGCCGAAAAAATGAGGGCTTTGGGCCGGTGCTCGGCCGCCTCAGCGAGGCTCAGCTCAGCACGTCATAGATCGGATCGCCACCGCCGCCGATCTTGAAGGGCCGGCCGCTGGGCGAAAAATGCTCCTTGAACGGATCGAGGCCGCAGGCGACGGTGATGGTGCTGTTGAAGTCGGTGAGGCCGACCGGGTCCTCATCGATGCCGTGGCCCCGCTCATCCGACTTGCCGTAGACGGCACCCCCTTGAATACCCGCCCCGGCCAGCAGGAACGAGAAGGCGGCCGGATGATGGTCACGGCCGGCGTTCTGGTTGATGGCCGGTGACCGGCCAAACTCGCTCGTCAGCACGATCAGGGTCTCATCAAGCAGGCCACTGCTGTCAAGATCACGGATCAGGGACCCAAGGGCCTGGTCCATCTCGCCGCCTCGGGTGGCCATGTTGGTGGCCACATTTTCGTGCATGTCCCAGCCACCGTATTCGACCTCGACAAACCGTACCCCTGACTGCACCAGCCGGCGGGCCAGCAGGGCACCTTGTCCGATCCGGGACGAGCCGTAACGGTCACGCACCTCTTCGGACTCCTGCTCGAGGTCGAAGGCCTCGAGATCTTTGCTGCCCATCAAGGTGACGGCATCCTTGTACATCTGGTCGTACGACTCGATCTGATAGCCGTGGTAACGGCTTTTGAACTTGGCATCGATCCGGTCGGCCAGCGACAGCCGCCGCTTGAAGGCCTTTTCACTGAGGTACTCCGGCAGCTCCGTGTTCTCGATGCCCTTGGCCGGGTCGGCCACCGGCACCGGGGTGAGCGAGGGATTGAGGAACCCGGCACCTGGGTGGCCGTTGCCGTTTCCGACCAGTACGAAGGGAGGCAGTGTCTGGCTGAGCTTGCCCATCGTGTTGACGATCCAGGCCCCCATCGACGGATGCCGAATGCTGTTGAGCACCGGGTAGGAGGTCTTCAGCCAGTAGGCGGCCTTGCCATGGTCGGCCGTTTCGGTGGTCATCGACCGGACGATCGCAATTTTGTCTTGCAGTTCAGCCAGGTTCTGCATTGGCTCGCCAAAGAGCACGCCCGGTGTTTTGGTCTTGATTGTGCCGACTTCTCCCTGGATGTCGGGCAGCTCGGGCTTGGGGTCGAAGGTGTCGATGTGGCTCATCGCCCCGCCCATGTAGAAATAGATCACCTGCTTGGCCTTCTTGCCGCCGGCGGCAGGGGCGGCTTCAAGCACCCGGTTCCAGCCCGACAGCAGGCTGACCCCGAGAGTGGATTGGGCGATGCCCGACATGATGGCCCGGCGGGTGTGCCGGTCATCGAGCAGCTGCAGGCTCTGGTGAAGGTCGCGGGACATGGGGTGACTCCTAAAAGGGTGGCGGTGCCTGGGAATTGAACGGCGTGAAATCGGGTTGGTTGCGAACGACTGGCCAGCGGGCCTTACTCGATGAACATGAACTCGCGGGTGTTGAGCAGGGCCCAGATCAGGTTGCCGCAGCCGGCGGCGGGCGTCTCGGCCTGCTTGATCTCCCGTTCGGCCAGCTGCCGCATCTGCGGCGTCGGCTTGTGGGTGAGAATCGCCAGAAAGATCGTATCGACTGCCCCCCGCATGGTCTTCTGCTTGGCAACTTCGTCGTAGATCACCGAGCCCTGTTCGAGCATGGCATGGGTCATCCAGCCATTGAACAGCGTCAGGATCTGCGGCACGGTCGCCACCTGCCGGGCGGTCTCAATCGCCAAGCGGTCGCCCTGGCCGAACTGCCGCATCAAATGGTTGGCCGGACTCGGCTGGGGCAGCTCACTGGCCCGCACCAGTTGCAGCCCCTTGTAGCTGGTGCGATTCAGCCGGCCGCGGAAATCATTCTTGATCTGCTTGTAGGTCTTGTAGGCCTCGGCAAACTGCTCGTAGTTGATCGCTGAAACATCGACGCTGATGCCGGGGGCGAGCTCGGCAACCGACGGCCGCTGGTAGGCCCATTCGTTGACCGCGATGAGCGTCAGCAGTGAGTCCCAGAGCTGTTCAGCGGTCATCCGTTTCAGTGCCGGGCCGGTGAAGCGATAGGGCTCCGCTGCCGTCGAGTCATACTCCACCGCCAGCCGCTGATAGACGTCGGTCGAGGCGATGATGCGGACAAATTCCCGCAGGTCGAAGTCGAGCCGCAGCATTTCGTCGGTGAGGTGCTCAAGCAGCTCGGGAATGGCCGGGATGTTGCCCTCCTGGAAGTCATCGACCGGCTCGACCAGGCCGACACCCATCACCTTTTTCCACATCCGATTGGCAATCGTCCGGGCGAACTGCCGGTTGTCCCGGGCGGTCAGCCAGGCCCCGAACTGGGTTCGCTTGTCCGCAGTCTGAGCGGCACTGGGAATCTCACCCCAGAGCACGGTCGGCTCGATGATGTCGAGCGGCTGGGCGTCGTCATAACGATAGTCGTACGGCAGCCGGAATTCGGTATCGAGGTTGCTGACCATCTTGGTGAGGGCGGCAAGATAGTCGCGGGATCCTCGATCGATTTCGTCTGCTTCCTCCGCCAGCCCCCGCTCGTAGTTGATTTTGCTGACGTTGTAGACCAGATCGTCCTGGTTCTTGAAAAAGGCGGTCGCCGCCGCCGAGAGGCTTTCCGCCGAGCCGCCACCAGCGGCCATGTTCATGTTGCCGAAGAGAACCTGATTGATCGAGTAGCGGGTGCCGTTGGTCAGGCCGGCGAGCTTGTAGAAGTCTTGCTGGGTCCACTTGTCGAAGGGATGGTCGTGGCACTGGGCGCAGCCGATCTGCGTACCCAGAAAGACCCGGACGGTGTTATCGAGATAGACCAGTGGGGTGCCGATATCCCGCAGCTGGAAGCCGGCAGCCGGGTTCTCAGAGATCCGGCCGGTGGCCGTGAGCATCTCGAAGACCCATTCGTCGTAAGGCCGGTTTTCAGCAATCGACTCCTTGACCCAGGCCATGTACGGCTCGAACCAGACCTCGCGGCTGGGCCGCTCCCGCAGCCTCAGGATATCGGCCCAGAAGTTGTAGAAGTGGCTGACGTAGCCGGGGCTTTCAAGGAGGTCATCGATCAGTTTGCCTCGCTTGGCCGAGCCACTGGCGGCACAGAACGACTCGGCCTCTTCGATCGTCGGGATGCGGCCAGCCAGTTCCAGGTAGACCCGCCGAACAAACTCATGGTCGTCGGTCTTGGTGTTGGGCTCAGCCCCGTGTTCCCGCCAATAGGCTTGGAGGATGGCGTCGATTTTCGCCGCCGCCGCTTCGACCTCCGGACGAGCCTTGCGGTCGATCGGAGCGACCTTCATCACCGGCCCGTCGGGCTTTTCGGTCACCACCTTGGGGAGCTTACTCGCGGGTGGCTTCCACTCTTTCTTGGGCTTCGCCGCTTCCGCGGCCAGCGACATGAATATCACGGCCACACAGCAGCCAGCGGCACTGAGTCCTCGCCAGAGGGAACTGTTGGAGCTTTGGATCACATTCATACTGCGCATAGGACTCTCCTCACTGATTCCCCTAACGAACCTGAAGTGTAAGATCAGTCATCGGCGATGGAAAGCCTTTGACTTGCGGGATTGAGGCGATTTTGACGGATGTCCGGCAGAAAACGCGAGGTTTCACGCAACGTTTCGCCGCGTCTGGGCTCACTGGATGAACATGAACTCGCGGGTGTTGAGCAGGCTCCAGATCAGATTGCCGCAGCCGGCGGCTGGCGTTTCGGCCGTTTGAAGCTCTCGGCTGGCCACCGCGACTTCGTCGGCAGTCGGCCGCCGGGACAGGATCGACAGAAAGATGGTGTCAATCGCCGCCTCGGGCCTCGTCTGCTTGACCACGTTGTCATAGATCACCGAGCCCCGTTCCAGCATGGTATGGGTGGTCCAGCCGTTGAACATGGTCAGCACCTGGGGCACCGTGGCCGCCTGCCGGCCGCTTTGGATTGAGTCACGGTCACCGATGCCAAACTGACTGAGGAAGTGATTGGCCGGCAGGGGCAGGGGGAGTTCGCTGGCCCGGGTGAGCACCTGGTCTTTGTAGCCGGCGACCGCACGCAGGCGTCGCGGGTAGCCCCGGCCGAAGGTCTGCTCATAATTCCGGTAGGCGGCGACGAACTCATCGAAGCTGATCGTGGTCAGATCGACCTCAAACACCGGTGCGACCTCTGCTGCCGTCGGCCGCTGAATCGCCCATTCGTTTTGAGCGACCAGCATCAGGATGGAATCCCAGAGCTGTTCCGCCGACATTCGCCTGAGGGCCGGCCCGGTGAACAGGTATGGCTGCGCCGCGGTCGGGTCATATTCAACCGCCTGCGACTGCCAGGCCGCCGTGGTGGCAACGATCTGGACGAAGGCCCGGAGGTCGAAGTCGACCGCCAGCATGGTGTCGGTGAGCTGCTCGAGCAGCCGTTCCGAGACCGGCACGTTACCCGCCTGGAAGTCATCGACCGGCTCCACCACGCCGACGCCCATCAGCTTCTTCCAGAGCCGGTTGGCGATGGCTCGGGCAAACTGCCGGTTGTCGCGGGCAGTCAGCCAGCCGGCAAACTGGGTGCGGCCGTCGGCCGTGGCGTAGGCCTCCGGCACACTGCCCCAGAGCACTTGGGGATCGACCGGCGACTCGGGTTCGGCGTCATCATATTTATAGTCGTGGGGCAGGGTGAGACTAGCCGGCTGAAAACTCACCGCGGTCGTGTTCAGCCGCAGAAACTGGATGGCACCGGCGGGCACTTCACGGTTCTTGCGGGCCTCCCGCAGCTGCCTCATCAGCTCACGGTTGCCCCCGGCGGCTGACCGCATCTCCATCGCCATCTGCCGCTGGCTCGGCTTGTCAAAGCCCCGCTGACCGATCCGATCGCGGGTGCCGCGGGTCAGGGCCGCCAGCTCATAGAACTGCTTCTGGGTCCAGTTGTCGAAGGGATGGTCGTGGCACTGGGCACAGCCGATCTGCGTACCCAGAAAGACCCGCACGGTGTTATCGAGATAGACCAGTGGGGTGCCGATATCCCGCAGCTGGAAGCCGGCAGCCGGGTTCTCAGAGATCCGGCCGGTGGCCGTGAGCATCTCGAAGACCCATTCGTCGTAAGGCCGGTTTTCAGCAATCGACTCCTTGACCCAGGCCATGTACGGCTCGAACCAGACCTCGCGGCTGGGCCGCTCCCGCAGCCTCAGGATATCGGCCCAGAAGTTGTAGAAGTGGCTGACGTAGCCGGGGCTTTCAAGGAGGTCATCGATCAGTTTGCCTCGCTTGGCCGAGCCACTGGCGGCACAGAACGACTCGGCCTCTTCGATCGTCGGGATGCGGCCAGCCAGTTCCAGGTAGACCCGCCGAACAAACTCATGGTCGTCGGTCTTGGTGTTGGGCTCAGCCCCGTGTTCCCGCCAATAGGCTTGGAGGATGGCGTCGATTTTCGCCGCCGCCGCTTCGACCTCCGGACGAGCCTTGCGGTCGATCGGAGCGACCTTCATCACCGGCCCGTCGGGCTTTTCGGTCACCACCTTGGGGAGCTTACTCGCGGGTGGCTTCCACTCTTTCTTGGGCTTCGCCGCTTCCGCGGCCAGCGACATGAATATCACGGCCACACAGCAGCCAGCGGCACTGAGTCCTCGCCAGAGGGAACTGTTGGAGCTTTGGATCACATTCATACTGCGCATAGGACTCTCCTCACTGATTCCCCTAACGAACCTGAAGTGTAAGATCAGTCATCGGCGATGGAAAGCCTTTGACTTGCGGGATTGAGGCGATTTTGACGGATGTCCGGCAGAAAACGCGAGGTTTCACGCAACGTTTCGCCGCGTCTGGGCTCACTGGATGAACATGAACTCGCGGGTGTTGAGCAGGCTCCAGATCAGATTGCCGCAGCCGGCGGCTGGCGTTTCGGCCGTTTGAAGCTCTCGGCTGGCCACCGCGACTTCGTCGGCAGTCGGCCGCCGGGACAGGATCGACAGAAAGATGGTGTCAATCGCCGCCTCGGGCCTCGTCTGCTTGACCACGTTGTCATAGATCACCGAGCCCCGTTCCAGCATGGTATGGGTGGTCCAGCCGTTGAACATGGTCAGCACCTGGGGCACCGTGGCCGCCTGCCGGCCGCTTTGGATTGAGTCACGGTCACCGATGCCAAACTGACTGAGGAAGTGATTGGCCGGCAGGGGCAGGGGGAGTTCGCTGGCCCGGGTGAGCACCTGGTCTTTGTAGCCGGCGACCGCACGCAGGCGTCGCGGGTAGCCCCGGCCGAAGGTCTGCTCATAATTCCGGTAGGCGGCGACGAACTCATCGAAGCTGATCGTGGTCAGATCGACCTCAAACACCGGTGCGACCTCTGCTGCCGTCGGCCGCTGAATCGCCCATTCGTTTTGAGCGACCAGCATCAGGATGGAATCCCAGAGCTGTTCCGCCGACATTCGCCTGAGGGCCGGCCCGGTGAACAGGTATGGCTGCGCCGCGGTCGGGTCATATTCAACCGCCTGCGACTGCCAGGCCGCCGTGGTGGCAACGATCTGGACGAAGGCCCGGAGGTCGAAGTCGACCGCCAGCATGGTGTCGGTGAGCTGCTCGAGCAGCCGTTCCGAGACCGGCACGTTACCCGCCTGGAAGTCATCGACCGGCTCCACCACGCCGACGCCCATCAGCTTCTTCCAGAGCCGGTTGGCGATGGCTCGGGCAAACTGCCGGTTGTCGCGGGCAGTCAGCCAGCCGGCAAACTGGGTGCGGCCGTCGGCCGTGGCGTAGGCCTCCGGCACACTGCCCCAGAGCACTTGGGGATCGACCGGCGACTCGGGTTCGGCGTCATCATATTTATAGTCGTGGGGCAGGGTGAGACTAGCCGGCTGAAAACTCACCGCGGTCGTGTTCAGCCGCAGAAACTGGATGGCACCGGCGGGCACTTCACGGTTCTTGCGGGCCTCCCGCAGCTGCCTCATCAGCTCACGGTTGCCCCCGGCGGCTGACCGCATCTCCATCGCCATCTGCCGCTGGCTCGGCTTGTCAAAGCCCCGCTGACCGATCCGATCGCGGGTGCCGCGGGTCAGGGCCGCCAGCTCATAGAACTGCTTCTGGGTCCAGTTGTCGAAGGGATGGTCGTGGCACTGGGCACAGCCGATCTGCGTACCCAGAAAGACCCGCACGGTGTTATCGACATAGGCCAGCGGCATGCCGCGATCCCGCAGCTGGTAGCCGACCGCCGGATTGTCCCAGAGGGTGCCGTCGGCGGTGAGCAGGGCGAAGACCCACTCGTCATACGGTGTGTTGACGGCGATCGACCGCTTCACCCAGTCGAGATAGGGCTCGAGCGCCAGGCCTTTGTCGGGTCGTTCTTTGAGCCTGAGGATGTCGGCCCAGAAGTTGTAGAAATGGCTGACGTAGTCGGGGCTTTCGAGCAGGTCGGCAATCAGGTCGGCCCGCTTGTCGGCGTCCCGCCGGGCCAGGAACCGTTTTGCTTCTTCCAGCCGGGGAATCCGCCCACCCAGTTCGAGATAGGCCCGCCGAACAAACTGCTCGTCGGACAGCAATTCACCCGGACGGATGCCGGCGGCTGCCTGTTCACTGACAAGCAAAGCATCGATCGCAGCGGCCGCATCGGTGATGGTCTGCCGGGCCGCCTGGCTGCGGTCGATGGCGGCAACCTCGAAGACCGGCTGCCGGGGCTTTTCAACGACCGCCTCTGGCAGACGGATCGGCGGGGGCTGCCGCCGGTCGGCCGCTTGGTTTGCTCGTCGCCGCTGCTGCAGAGCTGCCCGCTGCCGGGCCAGGGCGGCGGCCCGGGCCGCCCGGTTGGGGTTGGG
>CALAZQ010000574.1 GCA_937926325.1 uncultured Planctomycetaceae bacterium
CCGAGGGCCCGGGCGACCGCCGCCTTGGTCAGGGCGGCACGGTCGGCGGCTGCGGCGTCGCGGCAGTAGGCAACCTGAATATGGTTGGCCTTGTGCCGGGCCATCATCTGATCGCGGTCGATGCCGTAGGTGACGGCGTGCATGATCGGCCACTGCTTGGTGGTCGAATCCAGCCGCCGCTGGGTCTCCTCTGCAGGCAGGGCGATGGCAGCGGCCCGGCCGATGTCCATGCAGAGCTTTTCTTGGGGGCCTGAGCCGTCGATCCAGATGCGGCTCCAGACGATCTCACCCGGCTTGCTCACCCCGGCCAACGTGCTGCCGCCAAGCCGGAAATACATCGGGGGCTGCCGGTAGCCGTGGGCTCCCTTCCAGCCACCGACAAAATGGCTGGGCGGGGCGGCCCCTGAAATCTCAAAGACCCAGACCCAGTTGCTGGTGGTACCCGACTGATCCCAGTCGCCCCAGCGGATGTCATGCAGAGTGTTTTCCACCGGCTCGCCGAGCGCCTCATGCACCCGCTGGGTCAGCAGGCCGTCGAGGCCGGCACACTCATCGACCTCGTTGAAGTGCGTCAGCGGCCGGCCCTTGTACAGCACCCGCGAGCTGCCAGCTGCCGTGACCGGGGGCCGCTTCGAGTCGTTGAGCATGCCCTCGACGAGATCACTTGCCGGCAGCAGATCCTTGAGTCCCTGCTGGTACTGGATACCGATCAGGTCGCAGCCGAAGCGGTCGGCGAGCCGGACGGCCGCGATGTACATTTTGCACTGGGTGAGCACCTGGGCCCGGGTCAGCTCGGTCGCTTCGTCGCGGCCGAAGTGAAAGGTCATGCCCGCCTTGGTGAGCCAGGCAAAGACCTCGCGGGCTTCACGGTCGGCCACCTGCTGGGTCTCGTAATAGAGGGCACTCTGACTGAGCCGTTCTTTGAAGACTCCGGTGGGGTGCAGCAGCCGGTCGGGGATGATGGCGTTGAACATCCCCATGCAGCCCTCGTCGAAGACGCCCATCAGGGCCTTCTTCGTCTGCAGTTCAGCCGCCAGGTGGTCAGCCTGTTGCTGGATTTTTTTGGGAATGGTGACGGCGTCGATCGGGGTGACGTGGCTGGTATCGTGGTGCACCCGCTGCCGGGAGAGCCAGCCGTCGAGGTGGCGGCGGAAGGAGGGGGCGGTGAAGTCATCAGCCCAGAGCGTGCTGTAAGGAACCCCCGCCTTGGTGAGTGACCCATTGAGGTTGAGCATGCCGACGAGGCCGGGCCACTGGCCCGACCAGTTGGCGACGGTGAGGATCGGCCCGGCGTGGGTGGAGAGCCCTGGCAGCACATGGTTGGAGTACTGCCAAACCGCTTCGGCCACCACCAGCGGTGCGTGCGGGTCGATCGACGCGAAAGCGTCGAGCCCCTCGCGGGCACTGGCCAGAAAGCCATGGCCTCGTTTTTTTGACACGGGGTGGCCCCGCCGCAGTCGCCAGCCGGACTCGGCAAAGACCCGCGTGAGTTCTTTCTCCATGGCGGCCTGGGCCGGCCAGCAGACTTGGTTCGCGGCTTCGCGGAGATCGCCGCTCACCACGAGGATGGCCTCAGACCGGCCGTTTCCGGGACGACGGCGGGGGCGGGGGGCTGATGGGGGAGTCATCTGAGCGAGTGTTCCTGAGGTGGCCGCGAAGGGCAAAGCTTGTCCGCGGGCAGAGAAATTGACGCGATTGGAAACCAGCTGCCCTGGCCAACTATACTCAAGCCCCTACAGCGTGTGGCCGTGACGGTTGCCGAAAACATCGGCTTGAATTGTCTTTGCTGACGGCCATCACCAACCGTCTGATGTCGAGGAGGTTTTCCATGTGTTGTCGACTGCCAACCGTCCGCCTTCCACGGCTGCTGCTTCTGATGCTTGTCATTGGCGTTGGCGGAGTTGGTTCTGCCGCCGGTGAAGACAAACCGGCTGAAGCCAAGCAGCCGGCAGCCGCCAAGAACCTCAGCGAGTTCGGCCGCTGGATTATCGCCGCCGACTACACCGCCGATGGCGGCACGCTGGTGACCGCCGGTGGCGAGAGCCTGCTCTACCGGCCCGGCGATGTCGTCGTCTGGAAGGCCGATGGCACTCGGCTGGCCGACCTGGCAGGGCACCCGACCGCTGTCTGGGCCGTGCAGGTCTCGGCTGATGGCAAGCTGGCGGCGACGGCCGGCTATGACGGGCTGGTCAAGCTCTGGGATCTGCCCGGCAAGAAGCTGAAGGCCGATCTGAAGAAACACAAGGGCTGGGTGCGGTCGTTGGCCTTCTCGCCGGATGGCTCGCGGCTGGCCACCGCCGGTGAGGACGGCAACGTGGTGATCTGGAACCCGGCCGACGGCAAAGAGGTTGCCACGGTCGCCGCCCATGAAGGGCCAGTCACGGCGGTTGCGTTTGCCCCCGATGGCAAGACGCTCGTCTCTGGCGGGGGTGACAAGCTGGTCAAACTCTGGAACCCGGCCGACGGCAAGGAAAAGGGCAAGTTGTCTGGCCACGAAGACACAATCTGGGCCGTCGCCTACTCGCCCGACGGTTCGCTGCTGGTTTCGGCAGGCGCCGATCGCACGGTGCGGCTCTGGACCGTAGCTGACAGCAAGCCTGCTGCCACGCTCACCGGTCACAAAGACTGGGTGACCAGCGCTGCATTCAACACCGACGGCAGTCGGCTGGCGACCGGCAGCTTGGATGGCGTCATCAAGCTCTGGGACGTGAATGCCAAGCGGGAGCAGGAGGGGCCACCCGAGGCGTCGTCGAGTGTCTGGTGTGTCACCTTCACGCCGGACGGCAAGACAATTTTTGTCGGCACCCATTCCGGCGGCCAACTGGTGCAGACCCCGGCCCCCAAGCTGCTGCCAGAGCCCCCCAAGCCAAAGCCTGAGCCGGCAGCGGAGAAGCCCGCGGACAAGGCTGAGGCCAAGCCCGCGGAGAAACCGGCGGAAAAGGCTGAGGCAAAGCCAGCCGCGAA
>CALAZQ010000575.1 GCA_937926325.1 uncultured Planctomycetaceae bacterium
TCGGCCAGTTCGCCGACGGTGTAGCGGCCGCCGAGCAGCATCTGCACCATCCGCAGCCGGTGCGGATGGGCCAGCGTTTTCAGGCATTCCGCCGCTTCGGCGAGTGCTGCAAGGTCGGTCAGTTTGGGATTGGACGCGGTAGCCATCGAAGCCTCCTTCTCCAGTTTATACATCGGAATGTTTCGACATGTCAATTAATGATTCTACAAATTTGCCTCGTTGGTGATTCTCGCGCGGCCCTTGTGAGAACCGCTGGCCCACTGAACGGCTAGTAGCAAAAGCTGCAGTCCGTGGTCAGCCGCCCTCAGCCAGTGCGACCCGGACCGGTTGCTCGCCACTGCCGTGCAGCAGCCCGGCGGCGTCCCGTGAGGCGGCGGCGGCACCGGCCGCGGCACCGGCGGTGACCGGACCACCCCAGCCGGCCAGGCCGCGGCCGACGAGGGCAACGGGCAAGGTGGCGGCAAAGCCGATGATCGCGCCACCGGCGTAGACCGTCTCGCCCACCGCCCGTGAGACTTCGCTGAAGCTACTCCGCCGCTGCCGCACCAGCGCCGGCGGAATCTCCCGCACCTTGCCCTCATCCCGCAACCGCCGCTCCTGAAAGAACCGGATGGCTGCCTCGCCGGCAATCCTGATGAAGGTGCGGTCGCTGATGAAGCCAATCACACTGCCGATGATCGGCACCCGGGTGACCAGCTCGTCGGCCAGCTCGTCGGCGAGGACATCACGGCCCGCCTGGGCGGTGATCTCATCGACGTTGAGACTGTCCTGATCGGGATGGTCAAGGGCCGCATGCATCCGGGCCAGTACGACCTCGCGGCGGCTGCAGTCTTCGATCAGCGAGAGTTCAAGCACATCGAGCAGCACCGCCCGGTCGAGCGGGCGGTCGAGCGGATAGCCGTAGCTGTGGCCGACCTTGGCGATCGTGGCCATCGCCGCAACCAGCTGAAAGGGCAGCCGGCCGACCACGGCGTTGCCAAGCTGCCTGATCACCAGGCCGCGGCCTGCGCTGATGTGTTCAGCCTTTTGAATGATTTCCTGGGCCTGCTGGTCGCAGGCCTCCAGGGGCAGCTGCCGCTGGGCGACGATTTCGTCGCGGGTCGGCTGGCCCCCGCCGCCCACCCCCGGCAGCTTCGATTCAGCCATCGTGTTGAGCAGCCGGATCGCCCGCCTGACCACCTCGGCCGGCACAGCCCACTTCACGCCCCAGGCGATCGGCTGGGCCACCAGTTCCACTGTCTGGGTCAGCCGGCTCGGCTCAGTGCTCTTCCAGCGGGCGATGAGGTCGATCTGTTGCTGCTCATAGGGCGAAAGGCCGTCGGCCTGGGAAGCGAGTTCGGTCACAGGGGGTCCTCGAAAGGGTCGGCGGCAAGCGGCACAACAGGGAACGAAACCGCAGCTTCCAGTCTACCCTCGCCGCCCGCAAAACCAGTGAAACCGGTAGAGGTCGCAAAACTTTTTCAAGCTGGATGACCAGCGGGACCGATCTTGATTCAGCAACGCAAACCCCTCTAAGGTGGCACACTCCCGCGAGGGGTTTCCGGTATGAGGAGCCACCCCGCCAGGATCGGATCAACCAAATGACTGCACTCGACTTCGTCATTCCAGGCTTCAGTAAATGCGGCACCACCACGCTGTGTGACCTGCTCCAGCAGCATCCGCAGATCGCCATTCCCCAGAAAGAGCCCGGCTATTTCGCCCAACACTATGGAAAAGGAGCAGCTTGGTACAGCGACCTGTTCCGCACGGTGGCTCCTGGGGTGCTCCGCGGCGATGCCAGCACCACCTACTCCTGCGAGGAGTTCGCCGACGTCGCGAGCATTCGGCTTGGCACCCGGTTTCCCAGCCTGAAGTGCATCTTCATCGCCCGTCACCCGCTCAGTCGGCTGGAGTCGAGCTTCCGGCAGATGCACCACAGCGGTCATCTCTACGGCATCGCTGCGACGCGTGACATCGCCACCACCCTGGAAACCCTGCCGAACATGATCGCTGACACCCGCTACTGGCGGATGCTCGAGCATTATCGGCGGTTCTTCCCGGATGAGCAGATTCTGGTGTTGTTCCTGGAAGATCTGGCCCGGCAGCCGGAGGTTGAAGTCAGGCGGTGCTTTGCATTTCTCGGACTCGACGCCAGCGTGCCGCTGACGGACGCCAACCGGCGCAGCAACCCCGGGCAGGCCAAGGAATATGACACCGCCCCCATGCGGTTCATCCGGCGGCACCACCTGCTCAGGCGGCTCTGGAACCGCATCGACCGCGACGGCCGGCGCCAGTTGGCCCGACGGCTCGGTCTCAGACGGCAGTTTGATGTCCCCGTCAGCTGGTCGGCGGCCACAGTTGACCGGGTGCGGCGGGCTGTTGCCGACGACAGCGATCGGCTGCTGGCTTATGCCGGCAAGTCGCCCGGCTTCTGGGAGTGGCCAGAGGCCGCCTGATCGGCCGCCGGCTCCCGGCTGTTTCGAGACGGCTCGCATTTTTTCAACCGGTTTCCAAAGGAGTTTCCTGATGCATCCCGTACTGCAGCAGTTGTTTCGCCGCAGTGAGCCGCAGCCCAGCTGCTTCGACTGTGGCTATCGTGACTCACAGCGGCAGGGCTGGTACGACCAGCAGCGGGGCGAGCTCGCCCCTGGTTTCCCCATCGGGCCAACCGACGTCTGTGTCGATGTCGGCTGTGGCAAGGGCGGGGCCAGCATGTTTGCCGCCCGGCAGCGGGCCGAGGTGATCGCCACCGACATCGACTCCCGGGCAATCACCGGCGTCGAGAAAAAATTCGCCCGTCTCCGCACCCCCTGGCGGGCCATCGTCAGTGACAGTGATCCTCTTCCGCTGGCTGACGGCACCGCCTCGCGGGTGATCACCATGGAGGTGCTCGAGCACGTTGCCGACCCCGATCGGTTCGTTGCCGAGCTGGTGCGGATCGGGCGGCCCGGAGCGCTCTACCTCATCAGCGTGCCCGACGAGCGGGCAGAGGCGGTACAGCGGCAGGTGGCACCGCCAGCGTACTGGCAGCCGCCAAACCATCTGCGGGTCTTTGCCGCCGGCGAACTCGAAACCCTGCTTGTCCGTCACGGGCTCGCAATCGAGCGACAGCTGGCCAAAAGCTTCTTCTGGGCGATCTGGTGGATCCTGTTCTGGGCGGCAGACCAGGAGCTGGGTGAGCCAGAGGGACCGCTGCTGCGAGCCTGGACCCGCACCTGGGACGAACTGCTCAATACGCCCCGGGCTGACCATGTCCGCCAGGCCCTTGACGACTGCATGCCCAAAAGCCGCGTGTTCATCGCCCGGAAGCAAGGCCGCCACGCCGGTTAGCCGCCCGGGCTCGTAAGACGGTTCCCCACCATTCTCTCCCTAGGCGATTGCCTGCTGTGTCACTGCATCTTGAAAGGACGCTCCCGATGCCCCCGACGATTCTGCCCCACCCCAACCGCCGGCAGCCACCACCGGCGGCCCGCCAACTGGTGACCCTGTTGTCGTGCTACATGACCGGATCGACCGAGGGCCGCAACCTTGGCACCCCGGGCTACTCCCATGACTTTGTCGCCCGCGCTTACGCGCCGCTACTGGCCCGGCACGGGGAGGTGCGAGTGGTGCCCGATGCCAAGGCCGACCTCGACCGCATGGTCGATGCAGTGTTGGCCGAGGGCAAGCTGCCGCTGCACTTCAGCATCCTGCCGCTGCAAGATGTGGTGCTGGCCCGCCGGGCGGTGAATGTCGCCGTACCAGCCTGGGAGTATCCCGATGTGCCCAACCATGCTTTTGACGGCAACGCCCAGAACGATTGGCCGCAGACCGCCGACCGCTGTGACATGGTGCTGGTCAGCGGCCCGTTCACCCATGAGGCGCTCAGACGGGGCG
>CALAZQ010000576.1 GCA_937926325.1 uncultured Planctomycetaceae bacterium
CGGGTTCCACTGCCGTCCGCCGGCTTCCGCCTGGCGGCTTCCGATTGGAGTCTCTGTGCTGGGCACCACCTCGGAAGCCGGGAGCGGAAGCGACCGGACCGGCAGGAGCGTCGAACACGGCGGTTTTCACGGCCCTCCAGCAGTTTGACATTTGCTCTGAGCCGCCTATGACAATAATTGGTGAGATTTAGGTCATTCGCCCCTTTGCCGGTTGGAGAACGCTCATGGTTGATCGCGCGCCAGCAGCCTTGCCATCGCAGACTGAGGTGGTAGTGATCGGCGGGGGGCCGGCTGGGGCAACAGCCGCCACAATTGCCGCCCAGCAGGGCCGCTGCGTGATGCTCTTTGAGCGGGAGCGGTTCCCCCGGTTCCACGTTGGCGAGTCGCTGATTCCGGAGACCTTCTGGACACTCAACCGGCTGGGGATGGTCGACCGGCTGCGGGGCAGTCGCTTTGTTGAGAAGCACTCGGTGCAGTTCGTCAACGAGAAGGGCGTCCTGTCAGCACCCTTTTATTTCATCGATCACAAAAACAATGAAAGCTCACAGACCTGGCAGGTGCGGCGGGCTGAGTTTGACGAGATGATGCTCCGCAATGCCGAAGCCCACGGGGTCAAGGTGCACGAGGGCATGCGAGTGCTCGAGGTGCTCTTTGACGGCAACCGGGCCACCGGCGTCCGAGTGGCCGACGAGGCGGGCACGATCTCGACCGTTGCTGCCACGGTGGTTATCGACGCCAGCGGGCAGGGCTCGATGATCGCCAGCCGGCTGGGCCTGCGGGACTGGGATCCGGTGCTCAAGAAGGCGGCTGCCTGGAGCTATTGGAAGGGGGCTGAGCGGGGCACCGGCCGTGATGAGGGTGCCACTATCGTCATGCAGCTTGACGAGAAGCAGGGCTGGTTCTGGTACATCCCGTTGGCAGACGACACTGTTAGCATCGGGGTAGTCGCGGGCTATGACTATCTCTTCAAGGACCGCGAGGCGAAGGATCCAGAGAGTGTTTACGCCGCTGAGATTGCACGTTGTCCGGGCCTGACGCCGAGGCTGGCCGGTGCCACCCAGGTTGAGCCC
Organism: uncultured Planctomycetaceae bacterium; assembly: GCA_937926325.1. Lineage (GTDB taxonomy): Bacteria > Planctomycetota > Planctomycetia > Pirellulales > UBA1268 > UBA1268. The sequence continues at coordinate 1,071 of CALAZQ010000576.1, forward strand.
GTCCGCGTCGCGAAAGAATATTCCTACCGTTCCCGCGATGTCTCGGGTGATGGCTGGGTGCTGGTCGGCGACGCCTTCGGCTTTCTCGACCCACTCTATTCCTCGGGCATTTTGCTGGCCCTGAAAAGTGGTGAGTTGGCTGGTGATGCCGTGGCAGCCGCCCTCGAAGCCGGTGACACCTCAGCGGCGCGGCTGGGCGGCTGGAGTGAGGAGTATGTCCGCGGTATGGAGCGGATGCGGCGGCTGGTGCTTGAGTTTTATGACGGCTTCAACTTCGGCAAGTTCGTCAAGCGGTTCCCGCACCTGCGGGGCCATGTGACCGACCTGTTGATCGGCGACCTCTTCAATGATCGGCTCGACGAGATCATCGAACCGCTTGATCAACTGCGGGCTGAAGAGCAGGCAGCCTCAGCCGGCCAGCTGGTCGAGGGCTAGCACGAGCCGGCAGTGGTCGCAGAGCTCGACCGGTTCGGCAGCAGGCCATTCTGCATAGGCTGGCGGAGAACCGCCCCTGAGTCGCAGCAGCGTGGCCAGGGCCAGCGGCTTGCGTGGCTCAATGCTGGTGCCCTGCCAATCTGGGTCGATGATCAGGTACCAGCCAACACCGCTGGCGGCATACAGGTCACGCTTGACGGTGAGGTCTCGTTGCCGAGTGGCTGGCGAAAGGATTTCAACCACCAGTGCCGGTGGCTGCTCGACATGCCCGGGCGGCTCGGCACCGCAGACGATCACCAGATCGGGCCGCACCACGGTGTCGGTGGCGACGATCCAGTCGATCTCTGCGAGTACGGTGGCTTCGCAGTCGGTTCCGGCCGCATCGACCGCAGCCTTCAGTAAGGCGGCAACATCGACGAGGAGCCTGGCATGACGGCCTGCGGGACTCGGGGTCATCGCCACCGCGATGCCGTTCCAGAGTTCCCATCGGCCCTCCCACTGCCGATAGTCGGCAATGGTGTAGTGCGGTTGATACTTCGGAGCGGTGGACATGCGAAAAAGTATACGCCGAACCAACCCGCTCGCGATCACTCAACCGGCAGGCCAAGCTGCTGGTTGAAGATGCGGGTCTCGCCCGCGACGAGCCGCGTCACTGCCTGCCAGTGTCGACTCTCGGTAGTGGATCTGGCCGCGGGCTCAGCAGCCAGAGCTTCCTCAGGCACGGCTGGCTTGCCGGCCAGCAGCCGACGGTGGTGTTCAGACACTTCTTCGGCCGATAGGGCAAAGTCGTAGAGGCTCAGCTCATCAATGGTGCCGGTAAAGTTCTCGTGGCGCTGGTTGCTACCAATGAAGCCAGGCTGAGGCCCGCCGCTGACGATCAGGCTGCCTTCGGGGTAGGTGTGCGAAAACGCCAGTCTGCCGTCGATGAAGATCGCCTTAATGCCGGTAAAGCTGTCGAAGCTGGCAACGACATGATGCGGCTGGCCGTCGGTGAGGTCGGCGAGCGTTGGGCGGCCCTCGCGGCCGTCGAGCGGCAGATCGAGTTCGTCGTAGCGGGGGCCTTTCGTGCCCGGGATGGCCAACTGCAAGCCGAAGGAGAGGCAGGGCCCCGCCGCAACTGCCGGTACCGAATAGGCAGCGTTCTTCTGGCCATCGTGCTGAAACGAAAGCAGCACCCGGCTGTTGCCGTCTTCTTTCCGCCAGATCTCGTCGTAATCAAAAAATGTGCCATTCCAGGCCGGCATAATCAGGGCCTCGATCGAGAGGCCGGTAGAAAAGCTGAGCAGCCCGGTTCCGACCTTCTCACCCGTACCCCCTTCGACCCGCAGGAAGGCCTCGCGCGAGTTGTCAAAGCGAGCAGCTCCGCCGACCTTTCCAGCCGCTGACTCGACTGCCGCTCCGGCGACGGCCTTGAGCCCGTGGATTGCATCGGTGGCAGTGCGACCAGTGGCGAGGTCGTCGAATGACCAGTGGACCAGCGGCAGCCGCACCCGCGACTGCACCTCGACCTCGCCGTCGAGCACGGTCACAGCGACCTGGTTGTCGCCGATGCGGTTCACCCGAAACTCGGTGCCGAGGTCGACCACCCGCAGGTTGCCCGACTCGATGCAGTAGGTCTGCTCGGGCTCACTTACCCGGGCCCGGGCGCCGCCCCGGAACAGGGCACCGGTGCCGCCAGAGACGAGCCCAAAAAGCCCAGGGGCATCGACCTCGACAGCCGCGCCGCTGGTGGTGGTCAGCCGATTGGCCGCATCACCGGCAGTGAGCGTTGTTCGCAGCAGCGGCTGCGGGCTGCCGTTTGGCAGTCCGGCAAGCAGGCCGACCGTCTCAGCCGGCAGCTGCCGGTTGTCGTAGCCGCCGGCTGCGACGGCTGACTGGTCGAGCTCCGGCGAGCGGTTGCCTGTCGGTCGGTTCAGGCTCAGACGCGGCGGCAGCACCAGCAGCGTCAGCACCGCTGCGGCCGCCAGCATGACGAGGCCGCCGCGGAGCAGCTGACCGACTGCCGCAGGCAGTGGCTGCCGGTTCGTGGCGGCCCCGATTAGTGCTGTCTCGTTGTGCCTGAGCTCTTTGGGAATCAACCGCGGCTGAGCCGACATGCCCGCAGCCAACGGCGTGGTGGCAAGCTGGGCGTGCAGCAGGGCCTGGTCGAGATAGCGACTTCGCAGCTCTGGCTGCTCGCGAAGCAGCATCTCGAGTCTGCCGACTTCGGCCGCCGAGGCGGTGCCGTGCAGGACGTCGGCGATCAGGCTGTCAACGGTGTCGGGTGCAAGAGCGGGGCGTGTCATGGCTGTGGGGAGGTCTGGGGGTCGGGCATTCCGGGAAGCTGGCGATCGAGCTGGCCGAGCCGCTCT
>CALAZQ010000577.1 GCA_937926325.1 uncultured Planctomycetaceae bacterium
CAGCAGCGGGGAAGAACAGCACGATCAACAGCGGCAGCAGACGCTTCATCGGTCTCTTACTCATCGTTCAATGGCACCGCCGGCCGCCCCTGGGAAGGATTGATCGGGCCGAACGCATCCGGCGGCAAGGCCCGCATCGTAAGCCGAACATCGTCGACCAGCCCGGTAAAGATGGCGGTCATGTCGTAGGGATTACGGCCGATCGCCATCCGCGAAGAACCTGAGGGGCCGTGGCAGGCTGCTTCTGCGGCCACATGGCCGTTGACATAAAGCCTGAGCCGCTGCCCGTCGTAGACACCGGCAAGGTGCGACCACTCAGCCAGTTGCAGCGGCTTCTCACTCTGGGCAAAAACACGTTTTTCATCATGGGCCTGCCGCCGGCCTGCCACCGGCTTCCCGTCATCGTCGAGGGCGAGTGAGATCGCACTGCCGACGTCACCCCAAAGCACGCCCCCCGGACGGTCTGGCCTGACCCAGAGTTCCACGGTCAGGGGCGTGTTGACCGGACAGAAACTCCCCGAAGGGCTGAACCATGATTCGTTGTCGCATGCCAGGGCATGGCTGCCATCTGCCAACGCTGCGAGTCGGCCGCTGAGCCGACCATGTCGGCTATAGATTGATTGATCGATCCCTGGGGCATCCGGGGCGTCAAAGCGATACCAGGCCAAGGTGGCCAGATCGCCCCGTGGGGGGATGAAGATCGGATCAGCCCAGTTGACCGCGGCATCGGGTGTCACCGTCGCCGCCTCCCAGAAGCCCCAGGCCGGTTCCGAACGCGGCAGCTGCTCAAGCCCCTCAGCGACCCGCGCCGTCCGTGACCGGGGGGCGATCATCGGCATCTGGTTGTGCAGCAGGTCGGTCCGCCAACCTGCCTGCCCCGGGATGGTACTCACGCTGAGACTTGCCTCCGCCACCGCAATAGCTGGCCGGGGCGGGGCCGCTTTCGTCAGGCGAACCCGGCGGGCCGCCATGTGGTACCGATGCGGCAGGTCACGCGGCCAGAGCGGGATGGGCAGCCGCGCGGTCTGATCACCCACCGAGGCCGTCACCACCAGATATGGTTCATCAAATTGCCGGTCGGGCTGCCAGCTGAACTGCACATCGGCCGTGGGCTCATCCGCCGCGATCGTGAGCCGCTTCTCGACGATCGGCCGGCCGTCAGGCCGGGCAATGGTCAGCTGCACGTCGGTCAGATCGAAGGCCGGCGGGCCGACCCGCAACACCTCAAAGATGGTTTCACGGCGGGCGTCAGATTCCAGTGGTGACGGGCCTGGGCCGTCGGGCATCTCGGCGGGGGTGGTCAGCCAAAAGGTTTCCGGTCCCGTCGCCGGGGCGATCGGCTCACCGCGAAACCGCGCGGCGCCAATCCGGGTCAGCCGGGCGTAGGCATCGGAAAAACTCCGAGCCGGCTCGACGTGAGTGTGCTCGGTGTAATCGTTCCAGCTGGTAATCGATGCCCACTGCACCGGAAGGCGGCAGGCAAGGTCCCAGTGCGAGCGGTAGGTTCGCGTTCCTTTGAATGGTCGAGCAAATGAGCCGGTGTTGACCCGCCAGTAGCCCGGCGATGGACTGAACACCCCCAGCAGCGGCCGCCCGTCGGAACGCTTGATGTCCAGCAGCGTTCGTTCGTGGTCCTCACTATTGGGGCCAAAAAAATAGAGTCCCTCAAAGACGTCGGCATATTCCTGGATTTGGGGCAACGGATCTTCTCCATTGCGATAGAGCGCATTCATCTCGCCGATCAGAAAGAGCCGGTGCCCGGCCTTCAGCAACCGCTGCCGCAGGTTGACCCAGTCGGCCGGCGGTATCTGATAGGCCCCGTAGGTAAAGATCACCACTGCCCCATCGACCCGGAACGTCGTCGGCAATTCTCCAGCTTTGGCCAGCCAGTCAGCCAGAAACACCTCCCAGTCAGCAGCCCGCTGCGTGGCGGCGCAGTCAAGGCAGGGCATGATGGCAAAACCGGGGGCCCGACGGTTGGCGATGCCAGCCATCTCCACCAGTTGGTCAACGAACTCTGCCGGCGGGCGACGCACCACATCGACCGCAAAGCCGTCGATTCCCGCGGCGGCCGCCTGCATGATCTGGCTTTCCAGCCCCGGCCCTGCATCTGCGGTGCGATCGGGCCGGGCATGACTGGGTGGATGCCATGGCACATGATGGGCAAAAACCTTCCGCGGTGGCGACGGCGGCCCCTCGTCTCCAACCACAGGCTGGCGGGTGATGCCCGCGGCGATCACCCCCACCAACCCCAGGCGAAAAGCAGTTCGAAATCCAGCCCAGCAAACTGAGGGCACAGCCAAGCAGGGCGCCATGGTTTTCATCAACACAGTGTAACTGGCCAGCGGCCCGCTCCCTCCCCAACGCCTGCCAGTGACGTTAAAGGCTCTGAAGGCTCGAACAGCTTTGCCAGCTCAGCCCCCGGGCGAGCCGTCTCGCGTCGGACCGACCTGCCACGAAACGTCCTGCTGGAAAAATGAGGCAGGCACCGGCTGATGCTCAAGCTCAGTCCAGACCAAGCGGGCGACCTCACGGCGAGTCAGTGGGAGCTGGATTTCCCGCGTCAACTCGTAGCCCCGCTCGCGGACGGCCGCAATGACCCGGCTCAGCCACGGCTTGTCCGCCGGCTGATCGGGCAGGAAAGCCGTTTCCGACCCCTGCAAGCCGAGGACTCTTCGCAGCGCGAGCTGCTGAATCGCCGCCTGGTCGGGATCGTCAGGATCAACATCGGCAAACGGCCAAATCACCAGTGGGGTTCCCGCTTTGGCATCGAGCAGTGCCGTCC
>CALAZQ010000578.1 GCA_937926325.1 uncultured Planctomycetaceae bacterium
TCGAGTTCTTGATGCGGACTTTTCCGCCGGTCGTGCTGGAGTCTTGGTACGGCATCACTGGTTCTCCTGGGCTCTGGCTTGTTGGCGTAATTCAGGCTTCAAGGCGTAGAGGAGTTTCGTTTGCTCTTGCACTGCCTCACTGATTTCCCTCTGGCTTTCTGCGACCGTCTGGAGGAATGCCGAATGCTGCTCCACAAGTGGCAGCAAAACATCGGTTCGCAAAACCCAGCCGAACGCGATCGCGCACAAGGTGGGGAAACCCCATCGCTCCAAAATCGTCTTCATCGTCTCGCTCATCTCGGCTCCACTCATCGCTTGGAGCCTCACGTCTTGAGCATCACGACCGCGACTGCGCTCGTGGAGTGCGTATCCCCCGCGACGATGCGGATAGCCCCAACCCCATAAGCAGCGTCCGGCAGGCTGTAGACCTGCGGAGTCACCGTAGACGGAGCGAGCGTAATGTCAGCAGCCGAGCCGTCCGAGGCGTAGACGCGGCCCCAGTTGCCGTCGGTCGCGGGCGAGGCCCAGACCTGAAGCGTCGAGGCGTTCGTTGAGACGGTTCCAACGTAGAGCGAGCCGCCGGCAATGTCGTCCCAGCGGATCGTCGTGGCCGACTGAGTCGCCGTGGTCAGCGTGACCGGCAGCGACTTGAATTTCCTGCGAATCTTCGGGTCTGCCATTTTGACGCACCTCCCTGTGCGTTGCGGGCCTCTATGGGCCACTCGTGGCGGGCTACGGGGTCGATACCTCTATTGTATCGCAAGGGAGCCTATGGAATGCGGCATCGACGGCCTCCTCGAGGTCGTCGAGCGTTCCGGCGTTCCTGATCACTTGGTTGACCAAGTGGTCAGGAATGCCCGCCTCGCTCGGGTGCTCGGCAGCCTGGCCCGACAGGCCCGCCCCCGGCCGCTCGACTCGCCAGACCTGCCCGCCGGCATCAAGGATTGCCTCGGCCTCGTTGTCGAACCGCACGTCGGTGATCACGACGTGCCAGCCGTCACGCTCGTGCTCGCTGGCCCGCCGCATGGCGAGCTTGATCCAGATGTCGTCGCAAACCATCTGCCGCCCCCACTCCGTCCCAAGGGTTTGCAGCAGTTCGCGAGGGGACTTCCCCAGCCACGGGATCGGCCGCTCCTTCTGCTCACGGTCTTTGAGTCTAGACGGCGGCAGTCCGGTGATCTCGCTGACTGCCTTGTAAATCGGGCCGGCGAACGAAATCGCCGAGAACCGATGGTGTCGAGAGAGAATCGCTGACACTTCGTCCTTGCCGCTGCCGGCCAATCCGCAGAGTCCGATGATCATTTACTTTGGCTCCGAAACATGAAGTGCCACGAGGCCGCCCTCGGGCCGGTACAGAAAAGTCTCCATTGCCTGCCGGCTCCCGATGAAGCCGTTCTCGCTGTGCCAGTCGTCTGCCGCCGAGAGGCTGGGGCACGTCCTGACGATGACCCCGGAAAGCGTCTCGATCGGCCGCTGCCATTCGGCAGCCTGCGAGTGGTAGTGGCCCGTGTGCCATTCGCGGCACAGGCTACCGCTCCACTCGCTAGGCCGCTCCAGTGCCATGATCTGGGGGAGCTTCTTCTTGGCGCGGTGGCCGTGGCAGAAGCCGAGGAGGTTCTTGCCGTGCGATGCATACTGCCGGCCGGTGTACTCCAGGCTGACCTCGACGCGACGATCGCCCCTGAATCGCTCGGCCAGGATTCTTTGAAATGCCCAGGAGAGCGTCTCGTCGTGGTTCCCGTTGACCACGATCACGTCGGTGAGGCAGGCGTCGGCTGATCGCTCAATGATGCCGATCAGGCTCTCGCAGGCCACCTCGATCATCTTCTGTAGCCTGCCGTCCCGCTCGAGCGGCGTCCCCGAGGTCGTCGTGCCCCCCGGCGTATCGTAGTGAAAGATGTCGCCCAGAAACGCGATCGTCCGGCGGGCCGGCTTGTAGGAGTCGCCGATTGCCAGAAGCTCGCCGGCGGCCTCTTTGGCCCTGCGCTCGGCGATGCCGATGTCATAGTCCCCGTCGCCGGTTGTTCTTCTCCATGCGTATTTAGCCATGTGCAAATCACCGATCGGCAGCACCTGCCAGAGCCCCTCACGTTTCGGTGGTTTCCTAGCG
>CALAZQ010000579.1 GCA_937926325.1 uncultured Planctomycetaceae bacterium
AACAGTATCTCGACGCACTCGTCCGGCACCGCCGGTCGATGTTCAGGCTCAACACGGTGGTCGGCTGTCGGGTGTTTCCCTGAAGGATCGGCAACTGCTAGAGAACCGCTGAATCAGCCGGCCGGTTCAGCCGCCACTGAAGCGTCAGTTTCCTGACCCGGCAACAGATGCGCCCAGTAAAACACCGAGGCCCCGCCCACCAGCAGCAGGCCGACCAGGAACATCTGCATCGCGTATCGTCGCACCGCCGGGGTGTAGAGATGCACCTCGCCTGCCGGGGTCTGGTTCACCGCCGTGCTGATTCGCCAGAGCCCGCTCAGCGGGCCGGCCACCAACAGCAGGAAGCCGACTTCAACCTTGAAGGTAAAGACCGGCTCCCGCTGGATGTAGGCGAGCAGGCCGATCGTGAGGGTCACCACGATCGCCAGCAGTGAGATCACATCACGGAACGAATTTTCCGGCTTGGGGGGCGGCTCGGCGAGGGCCGAGTTCTCGATATCAGACATGTTCGAAGGGTACCGCTCTTTGGACAGCGCCGCAACGCTGCGAAACCCTCGTAACGCCTGCCCGGAGGGGTGATGCTTGCTCGAACTTCCCGGCACCATGGGACTGTGCCAGCTCACCCCAGTCGACCGGCCGCCCCCGGGCAGGTGATACGTGCGGCGGCTGAGTCACCGGCATGCTCGCCTGTCTTTGCGTCCCGCTACTTTCCGGTATTCCCGCTGGTAACCACGGTGACGGCCGACCGCAGGGGGTGATTCGGAACAAACACCCCGTGATACCGGTGCCGGTGCCGCCGGCACTTGACGGAATGTTTATACGCCTGTACACTCCTTGTTTGTCTACTGTACCTGTCCCCGGGATTCACCCATGAACACGTACCGCATCTACGAAGACCTCAAGGCTACGCTCGGCGACGCGGCCGCCAAGTCCCTCGCGCAGACGCTGGGGACGATGTTTGAGGAACTCAGAGACACTGTCACGAAAGAGGATTTCCGGATGCTTCGCGAGTCGATCGACGCCAACGTCTCTCGGCTCGACGCAACGATGATGAGGCTGGCCGAGGGACAGGTGAAACTCGTCGAAGCCCAGACCCACACAGACATGAAGATGGCTGAGATGGCCGAAGCGATGCGGCGGCTCACGATCCGCACCGATACGGTCGTCGGCGACACGTTTGAACTACGGTTTCGCGACCGCCTCACCGCCTATCTCGGCAGATTTCTGCGACGGGGAAAGGTGGTTACCAACGACACGCTCCTCGATGTGATCGAGCCCTGCGTGACGCCAAAAGAAGCCGAGGATTTTCTCCGGGCCGACATCGTCGCCAAGGGCCTCGTGGACGGAGTGGAGACGTATGTCGTCGTCGAGGTGTCTTCGACCGGCGACACGAAGGACATCGTCCGCGCCGAGCGGAGGGCTACGATCCTCCGCAAGGCGGGGCTCGCCGCCATGCCGCTAGTGGCCTGCAAGGCCATTCCCCCAGAGTCGCTCGACTTCGCCCATCGGTCCGGTGTGCACATTTGGTGCAATGGGGCCATCGTGGGTGCCGCCGCATAGTGAGCGGCTGATCGGGTTGGCGCTGGCATAGCTCGGGTGAACGCCGGTTGAGAAGTCCAGCACCCGGCGGCCGAAAAGTGCAGCGTTGGGGATGGGTTGATCCTATTTCGGGAAGCCGGATGCTCCGAGAAACTGTTGGTAAGGACCGGAATTTAGCACGAACCTCTGGCTTCGTGCCAATGGTGTTCGGCACGGTATGTGCTCCACCAAACGAGAGTTGTCTATCTTGCCTCTCCCTTTGGGAGAGGCCG
>CALAZQ010000580.1 GCA_937926325.1 uncultured Planctomycetaceae bacterium
TGGTGGTGTGGCAGTGGGGGTGCGAGAGCGTGTATCGCAGAATCAGTTCGGCGGGCGCCATGTCGGCGGGCAGGATTTCAGCCAAACGGGCTTCCTGCCAAACGTTATTCAGGGCGGGCCGCTGAATTTCGGCTTCGGGCCCCCCTTGGGCAATGCCGCCGCGGAGGATGATCCCAGCCCCCTTCTCTGCCGCCGCACTGATTGCCTCGTGATGCTCCGGGGCAAGGCATGAGTAAGGCAGCTGAAAGGTGTCGAACACGCCCAGTTCGATCAGCCCATGCAGGTTTGGCAGTTTGGTCGAAACACCGATAAAGCGGATCAGCCTCTGGTGGCGGAAGTCGAGGAGCAGATCGATGAGCCCCTCACGCTCGAGCGTTTCGGCATCGCCGCCGTGGAACTGCAGCAGGTCGATGGTGTCTGTTCGCAGCCGCGTAAGGCTGGTCTCGAGGTTCCGCTGAATGACCTCCCGTTTCCAGACGTGGTCGATCTCCAGGTGATCGTCGTGCTGATGGGGAACGCAGCCGCACTTGGTTGCCAGGATAAACTCCGCCCGCCGTCCCGCCAGGAACCGTCCAATCCGCTCCTCGCTAACACCGTAGTCGGGTGAGGTGTCGATGAAATTGATGCCGGCATCGAGGACGGCGTTGAGCATGCGTTCGGCATGCTCATCATCAACGACTCGCACACCCCAAGTCCGCGGCCCGCGAAGGCCCATGCTGCCGTAGCCGAGTTGAGTCACTTCGAGATCGGTGCGGCCCAGTTTTTTCTTGATCATCAAGACTCCAAGGCATTGAGGGCGGCCGCAAAAGCGAGCAGGTGCCAAGCCGATTGGCCGCTGCTCACCTCTTGCCAACTGCGGCTAGTCAAAAGCCGGAATCGGCTGGACGAGGCCTGCCGCTGCCGTCAACGGTGAGGTATCGCGGGTGATGCCATTGGCCTCGAGAAACCAGGTGCGGCTGTAGCCCACGGGAAGATCCGGCAGGCCGTCGGTCGCAAACCGACAGTCCACGTCAAAGCCGGGGCCGCAGATCACCAGCTGCCGATCAACCGCCGCCAGCTCACGGCTGACGTCGCCCGGGCGAGAAAAGACACCCTCCCAGCGGCTGACTGGAACTGGTTCTCGGCTGGCCAGGTCATAGGCGACCAGGCCACGATCACCCACTGGGGTTTCTCGCGCAAGGCCGCCATAGCGAAGCTCGGCTGAGGCCAGCCGCAGCAGGTGTCGGGTCACGTGGCGGCCATCGTGCATGACCGGCGGCTGAGGCTGGCCGCCCTGCGCAAACCGGCCGAGCAGAGGCCGCAAAGCGGCCCGGTCCCAGCCAATCTGCATGGCAGTTTCCAACCGGAACACTGCCGGTGGCTCGCCCAGAAACTCGCGGTCGAGCAGCAGCCCCATCACCCGGGGAAGCCCGGCAAAAAAGCCGACATCGACCGGCGATGACCAGCCACCGTCCGGCAGCCGGCGGCTGAGCTGGGGCGGCTCAACGGCTATTCCCGCCTGCCCTGCTGCCCACATCGACTCAGGGTAGGGATAGTCGGTCCAGCCATCGAGTTCGAGGACCACTGGCTGATTACTTGGCAGCAGGTTCAGCTCATTGTCGAAGGTCAGCGTAACGCTATGCCGCTC
>CALAZQ010000581.1 GCA_937926325.1 uncultured Planctomycetaceae bacterium
CGGCACAGCGGTCGCGGAGCACGGCCACCGCGTCGGCGCGGGCGGGCGACGACGTCATCCCCGGCGTGGCCACCAGGGCCGCGGCGGCGATGATCAGCGGGCGGAGGCCGATGCGGCACGGTCTGCGGGCGACGGCGGCCCAGGACTGTCTCCCGGAGCGGCCGTCACGCGATCGCGCCGGCGGTGTCCGCGCGGTCGGTCGCGTGGCGCAGCGGGGCAACATGGGCGACACCAGGCTGGTGGGCGTGTCCGGGGCGGACGTGGCGGCGACGGGCGGAGGGAGGAAGGCCGGGAGGGGGCCACTTGCGGCCGCTGCATTTTAGACTGCGGAGGGGGTGTAGTGCACCCCGAGGCCGCCACCACGCCGAGACAGATTTGGGCGGGACGCGGCAGGCTCGTGCAGGTAGCCGTCGATCGCACGCGTTCACCAGTCACCAGCGATGACCCCCCCGTCCTGTCGGTTGGCCAGTCGCCCGAGGGTGACGATGTCGATCTGCGGGCTGATGGATCTGGTGCTGCCGTCGGCGAACACAAATCCGCAGCTGCCGCCCGCATGCCAACTGCCGAAGACAGCCCAATCTTTCGGCATGGTGTTGTCGTCGGGCGTGGCCGCGAGCGGCATGAAATGAGCCGTGGGGCGCTTTCCCGCCCCCTCCGACCTGCCCGGAGGAAGTTTTACCTCCCCGGCGGCTCGGGCCGCGTAAGAGAGTTCGTCGCCGTTGTAGATCGAGTTGTCATTCTTCGTGTGAAGATCGCTGCGGCGGACGTGCTTCTCCCCGGCCAGCAGCGTGTTGCTCAAGCCGTCGCGGACGTGAGCGTGAGTGACCAAGCCCTGCCGCCACATGCCCTGTGAACTACTGGAGTCGAGGCTCTGGCTATACTGACCCAAGTCGAGGATGAGACCGGTGTTTCTCCTCATGTTTTGGCTCGTCGTTTCGCGCCAGCTCCACAGCGTGTACGCGTCCCCGATGCAGCCGGCATAGTCGCCGAGCAGGCCGGGCGCAAGCCACCTGGTCCGGTGTGTGTCCTGCCCGAGCTGCCCGCTGCGACCGCGGGACGGGCATTGGTAGACGGGGACAGCGGCCTCGCGGGCAGCTTTGTTCGCAGGATCGAAGAAATCGCGATCCAGGTCCCAGAGCGCCAACTCATTGCCGCGCTCGAGGAAGGGGAGAATGAGCACGAACCAGGTAGGGTAGAAGGGTCGATATCGGCCCGGCGGATAGGCTCCCTCGACCGTGACCCGCTGCTCCGTGGCCAGCCCGAGTTGCTTGAGGTTGTTGCGGCAATGCACGGTGCGAGCCGACTCTCGGGCCGACTGCACCGCCGGTAGGAGCAGCCCGATCAGGGTGGCGATGATCGCGATCACCACCAGCAGCTCGACGAGGGTGAAACCATGTCGGGGTCGGGCGCAGGACGTACCTTGCTTCACAGTGTGAAGCTTTTTTCGACCCCTGATACGGTGTTTACGACCATCAAGGAGGACGTGACGGGCTTTGGTTCTTTCATCGGCGTCGACCTGCACAAGTGCACGGTGACGCTGCGAGCCGTCAGCGCGGACGGTGAGGTGCTCGGGCACCTGACCTGCAGCACGAAGGCCATCGAACGCATTGAGAAGTGGATCACCGAACTTCCCGGCCCGAGATGGCGGAAGGATCGCCCGGTCAATGACCGGTCCAAACTCGTCGAGATTCATCGCAGGAGCCTCCGGCGGATTTCAACTGCTGAGCGTGCGGCAGTCCACCCACCTCGGCAAGGTGTCCCACCCCCTCATCAAATGATAGCCCGCAAATGAGAGCCCGGTCAATGGCTCTTCCGGAAGCATCGCCCGCCTGATGAGCGGCTCGTGGGTCGCGTGCTCCCGTCTCCCGATCAGCGGTAGGCCTTTCCCGGCCCGCCTGCCTTCCCCGTTATAACAGTTCGGCTATGCCTCGTACGTGCTACGCTTGCGAGAGTGCCGTTGACCGACCTGTACTATAATCTTCACGCTCCCATTTTTCACTTGCTCGGCATCGACCACACACGATTGACCGTCCGGCATGACGGCATCAATCGTCGCTCGACCGGCGTCCATGGACACTTGATCGAGGGCATTTTGACGTGAGTGATTCAATATTCTCAAGGAGTGGAATTCCGCAGAGTTCCCGACCTCGTGGGATTCTGGCGAAATCCACGACGTGTTTCATCGTGTTCGTGTTCCTATCCGGGGCAGTGCCCGTTTCTGCTGCGGAACCGTTTGAAGCTTTTCTGAAGAAGCACTGCGTTCGGTGTCATGGCCCTCAGGACGAAGAAGGCGACATTCGGATCGACCGGCTGTCGCGTGATTTCAAGGCGGGGCTGGATTCGCACCACTGGGCAGAGGTGCTCGATAAGCTCAACAGCGGCGAGATGCCCCCGGAAGATGAACCGCAGCCGACTCAGGATGAGATCGCGGGGTTCGTCGCCAGACTCGACTCGCTGCTGAAGGAAGGTCGAGCGGCGCGAATGGCGGCGCGGCCCTCCGTATCGCACTATCGTTTAAGCCGGAAGGAATATCAAAACACGGTCTACGACTTGCTTGGCGTGCGCTACGATCCGGCCAAACCGGGTGAACTGAACGAAGACACGTTGTGGCATGGCTATGAACGCATCGGGGCGCAGCTTTCGCTCTCGCCGTCGCATGTGGACCGCTATTACCGCGCGGCGGACATTGTGCTCGACCGCGCTTTTCCCGCCACGTCCAGTGAGGCTCGCAAAGTCCGGATGACGGCCGCGGAGTTGCGTTACGGCGACGGGAAGAAACAACAGGAGGCACTGGATCGGTTCGGTATCAAACGGCCGCTGTGGTACCTCCTCTTCCCCGGTCGAACTGGGACTGCACTGTCCTCAAACTGGTTTGGAAGGACGGGGCCGGAGCACAGCGGGCTCTACAAGCTTCGCCTGCAGGCCAGCGGAATTCGCCCGCCCGGTGGTCAGCCCGCCCATCTGAGTATCGGCAAACAGACCAGTGAGGAGACCGTCGATGGCCTGATCGAGTTCGACATCACGGCGGCCGAGGACAGTCCGCAGGTTTATGAGTTCGAGGTGTTCCTCGAGATGCCAACGGGCCTGGATTTCTGCGTCGTGGCGACAGACGTTGTAGACAGAAGGGGCGGCGCCGCCTTCCGCCATGCGATCGCGAGCCGAGGTGGTTACATCTTCACGCACAGCAGCGAGACGCTTTTGCTCAACCCCAATGCTCCGCAGATGTTCGATGGTGAAGGGAACGGCATCTTCTCGACGGTGCTCCTCGATTGGATCGAATGGGAAGGGCCACTCGTCACAGAGGCGGAAAGGGCTCGCCGACAGGGAATCATCCCGCCAGACGATGCCACGCCTGAGGTGGTTGCCGAGCACCTCAAGCGCTTCGCCGAACGCGCCTGGCGGCGGCCGGTGAAGAAGGAAGAGCTGAAAGACTATCTGGAAACGTACCGCGTCGAACGCGAGGCGGGTGCAAAGCCGGCCGATGCGTATCGAATCATGCTGCAGAGCGTGCTGACGTCGAGAAACTTCATCTATCTCGTCGAGGGCGATCCCGCTGCCCGCCAGCAGCTGACCGATTGGGAACTCGCCTCGCGGCTCTCCTATTTCCTCTGGAGTTCGATGCCGGATGACGCCCTCTTCGCCGCGGCGAGAGGCGAAACCCTGAACGGCGAGCGCTTGAGGAAAGAAGTGGACCGGATGCTGACGGACAGTCGAATCAACCGCTTCATCGACGACTTCTCACGGCAATGGCTGCAACTGAACCGTGTGGGCATGTTCCCGCCGGATAAAAAGCTCTACCCCGCCTACGACGACTGGCTTGAGGCGAGCATGCGTGAGGAACCGGTCGAGTACTTCCGCGAGATGCTCGCCAAGAACTTGCCGATCGAGAGTTTCCTCGATTCCGACTGGACGGTGGCCAACGCGCGACTTTGCGATTTCTACGGGCTGCCCGAACCGAAAACAGACGGCTTCCAGCGTGTCTCGCTCACGCCCGAGGACCATCGCGGCGGTTTGCTCACGATGGCCGCGGTGCTCGGCTTGACCTCGGACGGAACGCGCCACCGCCCGGTGCATCGCGGCGTCTGGCTCAGCGAAGCAATCTTCAACAGGACTCCGCCGTCACCTCCGGCGAATGTGGATCCGATCGAGCCCATTCCGCCAAAGGGCACCAAGATCACCATCCGCCAGCGAATGGAAGTACACGCGAAGAACACAAGTTGTGCCGCCTGCCATCGCAACATCGATCCGCTGGGACTGGCATTTGACCAGTACGACGCCATCGGTCAGTGGCGCACTCGCGAGCAGGTTCCCACGGGCGTGGGTGAAGACCCGCTCGTTGATGCCTCTGGCGTCATGCCCGACGGCCGGCCGTTCACCGATTCGGATCAATTCAAACAACTGCTGCTCGAAGACCGCGACAAGATCGCGCGAGCCTTCATTGAGCACCTTTGCACCTACGCGCTTCGCCGCGTGCTGACCGTGGATGACCGAGACGGCGTGCAGGCGATCGTCGACGAAGCGAAGAGATACCAGTATGGCGTGAGAGACATCGTACGCGCCGTGGCCTTGTCAGAACTGATCAGGAAGAGATGAGTCATGAGCGACCAATGGCTAGTAACCGATGACCAGTACCCGCACACCAGCCTCCAACGACCAAAGGTTTCGCAATGAGCAACTTCCTTTCCCAATCCTGGCTGATCGATCGCCGGCATGCGCTTC
>CALAZQ010000582.1 GCA_937926325.1 uncultured Planctomycetaceae bacterium
ACTGCGGCCGTGACGTTTTTCGCTGCTGGTCTCGTCTGGGCCTGGTCAATCAACCCGGCAACTGCGGCCCCGCCCAATGTCGTGGTGATCCTGGCCGATGACATGGGCTTTTCCGATCTGGGCTGCTACGGCAGCGAGATCGAGACGCCGAACCTCGACCGGCTGGCCCACGGCGGGCTGCGGTTCACGCAGGGCTACAACACCGCCCGCTGCTGGCCGACCCGCGGGGCTCTCCTGACCGGCTACTACGCCCAGTCGATCCGGCGTGACAGCATGCCGGGAGTGCGGGGGGGGAATCAGACCGGCCGGCCGGCCTGGGCACGGCTGTTGCCCGAACTGCTGGCGCCGGCCGGCTACCGGTCGTATCACTCGGGCAAGTGGCATGTGGATGGTGAGCCGCTCAAGCAGGGCTTTGCCCATTCCCTCCGGATCGAAGGGGGCCAGAACGACTACTTCGATCCGGCCGGGGTGACAGTCGATGGTGAGCAGATCGAAGGTGACGATGCCTTCTATGTCACCACCGCCGTCGGCGACCATGCCGCCGCCTGCCTGAAGGAGCATGCCCGGCAGCATGCGGGCACGCCGTTTTTCAGCTACGTCGCCTTCACTGCGCCGCACTTTCCCCTCCAGGCGCCGCCAGAGCTGATTGAAAAATACCGAGCCCGCTACCAGGCGGGCTGGGATGTGGTGCAGCAGGCCCGCTACGAGCGGCTGGTGCAGCGGGGGATCGTTGCAGCTCCCCTTGCGCCGATGGAGCGGGATCTCGGGCCCCCCTATGCCTTTCCTGATGCGATCAAGCAGCTCGGCCCCGGCGAGGTCAACCGGCCGCTGCCCTGGGATGAGCTGACTCCTGAGCAGCAGGCCTTCCAGGCGACCAAGATGGCGATTCATGCCGCCATGATCGACGCGGTCGATCAGGCGGTGGGGGTGGTGATCAAGCAGCTGGAGGCGATGAACGCCCTCGATGACACGCTGATCCTGTTTCTCAGTGACAACGGCGGCTCTGCCGAGATCATGGTCCGGGGGAAGGGGCATGACCGCTCGCTGCCGGCCGGCTCATCCGGCACCTATCTCTGCCTCGGCCCGGGCTGGTCGAGCTGTGCCAATACCCCTTTTCGTCGGCACAAGACCTGGGTCCATGAAGGGGGCATCGCCACCAGCTGGATTGCCCATTGGCCCAAAGGTATCCCCTCGCGGCGGGCGCTGCGGGAACAGCCGGTGCATGTGATCGACGTGGTGCCGACGGTGCTCGAGCTGGCAGGTGTGCAGCCGGCCGCCGAGCACGCCGGGGAGCCGGTGCCGCCACTGCAGGGCCGCAGCTTTGCGGACTGTCTGCGTAACCCTGTCGCCCCGCCGCCTCACGAAACCCTCTGGTGGTGCCATGACGGGCACCGGGCAGTGCGGCAGGGTGACTGGAAACTGGTGGCCGCCAAGCGCAAACCCTGGGAGCTTTACGACCTGTCGCAGGACCGCACGGAGCAGCAGGATTTGGCCGCCGCCCAGCCGGCACGGGTCAAGCAGCTGGAACAGGCCTGGCAGGCCATCGCAGCAGAAAACCTGCGGCTGGCCGGCCTGGATGGCAAGCTCAAGCAACAGTCGAAAGGGCAGCGGAAGCAACAGCCGAACAAGTCAAAGCCGGCAGCCAAATCAAAACCGCCAGCTCAGCCGAAGCCGCCGGCCGCCAAACCAGCCGGGCAGGCGACGAGGCAGCCGCCCCCCAATGTCGTGATCATCTTTACTGATGACATGGGCTATGCCGACCCGGCCTGCTACGGCGGCAGCGTTGCCCCGACGCCGCAGATCGACCGGCTCGCCCGTGAGGGCATTCGCTTCACCGATTTTCATGTCGCCCAGCCGGTCTGCTCGGCCTCCCGAGCGGCCCTGTTGACCGGCTGCTATCCCAACCGGATCGGGATTCACGGAGCCCTCGGCCCACGAAACACGCACGGCCTCTCTGCTGACGAGACGACGCTGGCTGAACTGCTTGGCTCCCGGGGCTACCGCACCGGCATGGTCGGCAAGTGGCACCTGGGCCACCACCCAGAATTTCTGCCCACTCGGCATGGGTTTGACGAGTATTTCGGGCTGCCCTACTCCAACGACATGTGGCCCTACCATCCCACAGCCAAACCGGGGGCCTATCCGCCGCTGCCACTCTTTGAAAATGAAACGATCATCGACCCCGAAGTCAGCCCCGAGGATCAGACCACGCTGACCAAGCGGTATGCCGAGCGGGCGGTGGACTTCGTCAGGCGGGCTGGCACCGCGACGGATGGCCGCCCGTTCTTTCTCTACCTGGCCCACTCGATGCCCCATGTGCCGCTGTTTGCCAGTGAAGCTTTTCAGGGGAAGACGCCGGGCGGGCTCTACGGCGATGTGATCGCCGAGATTGATGCCTCGGTGGGGGCAGTCCTGAAGGCCTTGGAAGAGACCGGCCAGCTCGACAACACCCTGGTGCTGTTCACCAGCGACAACGGCCCCTGGCTGTCCTACGGCAACCATGCCGGCTCGGCGGGGCCGCTGCGGGAAGGCAAAGGAACAACCTTTGAAGGGGGCGTGCGGGTGCCCTGCCTGGCCCGGCTGCCGGGCCGGATTCCGGCCGGAACAGTCAGTGATGAGCCGCTGATGACAATCGACCTGCTGCCTTCCATCGCCCGGCTGACCGGCACGCCGCTAGCGACCGATCAGTCAGGCAGCTGCCTCGTCGCCGGCAAACGCATCGATGGCCATGATCGCCTCGATCTGTTCTGTGGGGGCCGTCGTCCACCTGATCAGCCTGACACCTATCTCTTTTATTATCACGCCGGTGACCTCGAGGCGGTGCGGCAGGGTGACTGGAAACTCTGCTTCCCGCACCGGTACCGCACCATGCATGGGCAGGAGGTGGGCAAGGATGGCACACCGGGCCGCTACGCCCAGCAGCAGATCGGCCTGGCCTTGTTCAATCTCGCCGATGATCCCGGTGAACGGCAGGATGTCGCCAAGCAGCATCCCGAGGTTGTCGCCCGGCTTGAAGCCCTCGCCGAGCAGGCTCGGGCTGAGCTGGGCGACCGCCTCACCAAGCGGACAGGCAGCGGCCTGCGGGAGCCTGGTCGGCTGGCGGCGCAGCCGATCGCGACCGACGCAAAACCACCGATCAAGCCACAGCAGGCTGGCCCTGCTGCCAAACAAAGAAAGCTCTCCGGCCGCCGGCCCAACATCATCTATGTGATGACCGACGACCAGGGCTATGGCGATGTCGGCAGCCACGGCAACCCGGTGCTCAAGACCCCGCAGCTCGACCGGCTGCGAAGTCAGAGTGTGCGGCTGACTGAGTTTCATGTCAGCCCCACTTGTGCGCCGACGCGGGCGGCCTTGATGACGGGCCGGCATGAGTTTCGTTCGGGGGTGACCCACACGATTGATGAGCGGGAGCGGCTGGCCCTGTCGGCAACGACCCTGCCGCAGCTGCTCAAGACCGCCGGCTACACCACCGGCATCTTTGGCAAGTGGCATCTGGGTGACGAAGATGCCTATCAGCCGGGCGAGCGGGGGTTCGACCGGGTCTTCATCCATGGGGCGGGGGGCATCGGCCAGCATTATCCCGGCAGCTGCGGTGACGTGCCCAACAACCGCTACTTCAACCCGATCATTCGCAGTGATGGCAGGTTTGTGCAGACCCGTGGCTACTGCACCGATGTCTTCTTCCGTGAGGCGGAAGACTGGATCGAGAGCTGCCAACAGAAAGACCAGCCATTTTTCTGCTACCTGGCAACCAACGCGCCGCATGCCCCCTACATCCCACCGGCCAGTGGTGATGAGGCCTATCGAAAATCACTGGAGGAAGCTGGGTTCACGAACGCCAAGCAGCTCAGCCGGGTGGCGCCGTTCTATGCGATGATTCAGAACATCGATGCCAACATGGGTCGGCTGCTCAAAAAGATCGACGAGTTGGGCCTTGCTGAAGACACCCTGATCGTCTTCTCGACTGACAACGGTTCGGCGGCGGGCAGCAGCGTGTTCAATGCCGGCATGCGGGGAGCGAAGAACTCTCCCTACCGGGGTGGGACGAGGGTGCCCGCCTTCTGGCGGTGGCCCGGCAGCCTGCCGGAGGGCGTCGAGCTGCCGCAGGTCACTGCCCACATCGATGTGCTGCCGACCCTCTGCGAGATCGCCGGCGTCGAACTGCCGGCTGCGCTGTCTGAAAAGCTCGAGGGCCGCAGTCTGGTGCCGCTGCTGCTTAACAAAACCGCCGCCTGGCCCGACCGGCCGCTGGTGACCCATCGCGGCCGGTGGCCGCGGGGCGAGGCTGCTGCCCATGCCTACGATCACTGCCGGCTCCGGGAGGGCCGCTGGAGTCTGGTCAACACGCAGAACACGCCCGAGGCCTGGGAACTCTACGACATCGATGCCGATCCCGGGGAACAGACCGACGTTGCCGGCAGACACCCCGAGGTGGTGAAGCGGCTTGCCGCGACCTACGACGCCTGGTGGCGGCGGGTGCAGCCCGATCTGGTCAACGAAGACCTCGACGGGCCAGACGAGAATCCTTTTCGGACGGCCTACTGGCAGCAGTTCGCCCCCCGGCCGACGCTTGAGGACGTTGCCTACGGCAAGCACCCCAAACAAAAGCTCCACTTCTGGAAGGCTGCCGCCGCCACCGCTGAGCAGCCGGCACCGCTGTTGTTCTTTGTCCACGGTGGCGGCTGGGTCGCGGGCAATCGCTTGAGTGGCCTGACCGGCAACCTGCAGCCGGTGCTCGACGCCGGCATTTCAGTCGCCTCGGTCGAATATCGCTTTATTCAGGAGGCGATGGAGCAGGGGATTGAGCCGCCGGTGCAGGCCCCGCTGACCGATGCCGCCCGGGCGCTGCAGTTTGTCCGCAGCAAGGCGGACCAGTGGCAGATCGACAAGCGGCGGGTGGCGGCTGCCGGTGGCTCAGCCGGTGCCTGCACCAGTCTCTGGCTGGCCTTTCATGATGACCTTGCCGACCCGACCAGTGACGACCCCGTCGCCCGCGAATCGACCCGGCTTGTCGGGGCGGCGGTGGTGGGGGCCCAGACCACGCTCGATCCAAGGCAGATGAAGGAGTGGACACCCAACAGCCGCTACGGCGGCCATGCCTTCGGCTTCATGCCGGGGGTGGATAAGCGAGACACGCAGTTTGCGCGATTTTTGGCCGGCCGCGACCAGATCCTGCCGTGGATCAACGAATACTCACCCTACGCGTTGGTCTCAGCTGATGACCCACCGGTCTGGCTCTTCTATCGCAGCCCGCCGGCGCTTGGCCAGGCAGAGAAAGACCCGACCCACACCGCCAACTTTGGCGTGAAGCTGAAGGAGCGGCTGACCGCGGCTGGCGTGCCGTGTGAACTGGTCTATCCCGGCGCGACGGATGGAAAGCATGCCAGCCTGCCGGAGGCGGTCATCGGCCTGCTCACACCGACGGCTGCGAGTGCCAACTGAACTGCCCACCACGAGCACAACCCCGGAGATGACGGCTCATGACGAGAGTACTCAACCGATTGCCTGGCCTCTGTCTGCTGGCCGTG
>CALAZQ010000583.1 GCA_937926325.1 uncultured Planctomycetaceae bacterium
GCAGGCAGTTGAGCAGGATGGCGGTGGCCGACATGCCGTCGGCGTCGTAGTCGCCGTAGATCACAATCTGCCGGCCCGCCTTGGCGGCGGCCAGAATCCGGTCGGCCGCCTCAGCGACCCCGATAAGCTCTTCGGGTTCCCGCAGGTTCGCCATCGAGGCGTCGAGAAAGCTGCGGGCGGCGGCGGCGTCGGTCACCCCCCGGGCAGCGAGCAGCCGGGCAACGATCGGCGAGAGGCCGGCCGCCCGTTCCAGGGCTGCCACCGCGGTGGCGTCGTGCGGGGCGATGGTCCAGCGTTTCGGCATGGCAACCTCCGTGGCCGATTGGGGCAGCAGTTCCTGCGGCCCGCAGTATAGTCCCGGTGGCTTCGGCTTCGGGTATAGTGCGGGTCGACTCCGCCGCGGAAAAACGGGCGGCGAGAGCGAAACACCAAAAAAGTCAGCGACACGACAACCAGAGCGACGACATGGCGACCGCACCCACGATTAGCAAGCCAGGAAAAACAACCATCCGCCGCCGGACGAAGCCGGCCCGCGAAGACCTGCCCAAAGACGTGAACCTCTGCGAACACTGCACCGCCAAGTGCTGTCGCTATTTCGCCCTGCCGCTGGAGACACCGACCACGCGGGAAGAATTTGAGTCGCTCCGCTGGTTCCTGCTGCACGAGCAGGCCACCGCCTTCACCGAGGATGGCGAGTGGTACGTCTGCATCCACACGGTCTGTAAGCACCTGCAGCCCGACAACCGCTGCGGCATCTACGAGACCCGGCCCCCGATTTGCCGTGAATACACCACCGACAACTGCGAGTACGAAGACGACTGGGTCTATGACCAGTACTTTGAGACCGCCGAACAGGTGGTGGAATACATGGAGGCCGTGCTCGGCCCGGGGGGTGATGAGCTTGGCGACGGCCGCAAGAAAAAGAATCGCCGCCGGTCGATCCGCAGCCCGAAGCCGCCGCTGCTGCCGCTGCTGGCGGGCTGAGTTTCTCGCGTGCTTCCGTTTCCTGCACCGCTGCCGAAAGAGTTCTGCCTGCCGTGATTACGCCGCGCACCCTCAAGGGTTTTCGTGACCTGCTGCCCGCCCAGGCCCTGGCCCGGGAGCGGGTGCTGGGGATTGCCCGAGATGTCTATCGGTCCTACGGTTTCGCCCCGATCGACACCCCGGCGCTTGAGTATCTGGAGATCCTCACCGGCAAGGGGAGCGAAGAGACCGACAAGCAGCTCTACCGGTTCACCGACCATGGCGGTCGGGAGGTCGGCATGCGGTTTGACCTGACCGTGCCCTTCGCCCGGTTTGCCGCCCAACACATCGCCAGCCTTGGCACGCCGTTCAAGCGGTACCACCTGGCGACCGTCTGGCGGGGGGAGAACACCCAGCGGGGCCGCTACCGCGAGTTCATGCAGTGCGACTTCGACACCATCGGCACCACCAGCCCGGTGGCCGATCTGGAGACGGTGCTGGTGGTTCACGACCTGCTGGTGGCAATCGGGCTGGAGCGGTTCACCATCCGGGTCAACGACCGGCGGATACTGGCCGGCCTGCTCGAAACCCTCGGCCTGACCGACCAGACGACCGTGGTGCTGCGGTGTCTCGACAAGCTCGGTAAGCAGACGCCTGAGGCGGTTGGCCGTGAACTGGCCAGTCACGGCGTCGCGGCCGCGGCAGCCGACCAGCTGTTGTCGCTGTCGCAGCTTGGCGGGACGTCGGCAGAAATCCTGGCCGGAATGGAGCCGCTGGTGGCGGCCTCGGAAACCGGCCGGGCGGGGGTGGCCGCCGTCTCGGCGTTGCTGGCCGGTTTGGATGCTGCTGGTGTCGCGGACGGCCGGGTGACCCTCGACCCCGCGATTGCCCGCGGGCTCGACTATTACACCGGAATTGTGCTCGAGAGCTTTCTCGACGACCTGCCGGGCCTCGGCAGCATCTGCTCCGGGGGCCGGTACGACAACCTGGCGGGGCTCTACACCAAGCAGTCGCTGCCCGGCGTGGGAGCGTCGCTCGGCATCGATCGCCTGCTGGCCGGCCTCGATGAACTCGGTCGTTTGGAAACGGCCGAAACCCCCGCCGAGGTGTTTCTGGCCCAGTTCGACGCGGCCCACCTCGGTGATTATCTGCGGATTGCCGCCGCGCTGCGGGCAGCAGGGCTGGCCGTCGATTTTTACCCTGAGCCGAAGAAGCTGGGCCAGCAGCTGAAGTGGGCCGGTAAGAAGGGCTTTCGCCTCGCGGTGGTGATCGGCAGCGATGAATTCGCCGCCGGCACCGCCCAGCTCAAACAGTTGGCGACTCAGCAGGCGACCACGATTGACTGGGGCGGCGACCCCGAGCGGCTGGCCGCCGCCGTCCGGGCTGCGGTGGCAACGTAAGCCGGTTGGCCATCAAGAGCTTTTCGACTGACAGCTAGCCAAACGTCTGTTCGATCGCCGCCAGCTGGCGGGCCACCTCGGCGGCAGTGGCGGGACGGTCGGCCTTGTCGTGGGCCAGCAGTTGCATGACGAGCTCGGTGAGTGGCTGCGGGGCGGTCGGCACCAGCTCGGCGAGGGCCGGCGGGGTCCCCCGGGCGATCGCCGCCAGAATCGACACCATCGACTTTCCTTCGAAGGGCAGCCGGCCCGCGAGCAGTTCGTACAGAATCACTCCCAGTCCAAACAGGTCGCTCTTCGCATCGACCTCCTCCACGCCGATCCGTTCTGGTGACATGTAGGCCGGGGTGCCGACCACCGCCCCATCGACTGTCAGCCGGGTGTCGGCGGCGTCCAGCTCTCTGGCCAAGCCAAAGTCGATGATCCGCACCCGCCGGGCGGAGCCCTCCAGCAGGATGTTGTCGGGCTTGATGTCCCGATGAACCAGGCCGTGGTCATGAGCGGCCGCCAGCCCTTCAGCCAGCTCCCGGCCGATCCGGACCGCTTCGGCGGTCGCCACCGTCCCACCGCCGGCGGTCCGATAGTCGGCCAGATTCGGCCCATCGACATGCTGCATCACGATGTAGGGCAGGCCCGCATGTTCGCCCACCTGATAGATCGTGACGACATGCGGATGGTTGATTGCGGCGGTCGCCTTGCTCTCCCGGAGAAATCGCTGCCGCGAGACGGCATCCTCGGCCCGGCTGGGGTGCATCAGCTTGATGGCGACACGGCGGCCAAGCTGGTCATCATGACCGAGATAGACCCGACCCATGCCGCCATGGCCGATCAGGCTCTTGATTGCAAAGCCGCCAATCGCCTCGGGCAGTTCTCCGGCGGGACGATCGACAAACGGGTGGGCCGGCTGCCAGCCGCCCCCCTCCACGGGCCGCTGTTCACCGCTGTCGGGGTCAAAGATGATCGTCTCTGACAGCGGTGAGCGGGCGGAGTGGGTCTCGTGCGAGTCGTCCTGGACGACGAACGAGCAAAACGGGCCCCCGTGCAGCATGCAGCTGGTCTCGTCGATGGTGATTGACTCGCCGTAATGCTTCGCCACGCCCTTCATGATGCCGCGGGCCAGCACACAGAGCTGGCGGCTCGAACCGTAGACGAGGTGCAGCTCGTTGGGAGAATGCCGCACCGCCTCGAGCACCGGCGGTTCCGCTCCGGGATTGGTGGCCCGGATCATCGTGTGGATGATCGATTCGGTGTTCTCAATCAGGTCGAGCGTCCGCCAGGACGGGTCGATGTGGCGGCCGGCCACCTTCACCAGGTGCGGCGCGAGAAACTCGCCAAAGCGTTCCACCAGCGCGGGCAGTGGCTCGCCCGCCCGCTCGGCCAGTGACTGCAGCAGCCCAACCGCCTCGCCGTCGGGATAGGTCTCATTGGGCAGGTAGCGGGACGCACTGGTCGCCACCGTCTCGCGCAGCTTGAGCCAGGTCGTCTTGCCGGCTGTGGCCACGTCGGCGAACTTCTGGATGTAGAAGAAAATAATGCCGTGCACGGCTGTCTTTCAGCAAAAAAAGGAAACCCCGCGGCCAGTCCCGGCCGGAGCGGTGACTGCCAGGTGCTCCGCCCGCCGGCAGCAGCCTACCACGGCAGCGATTCCGGCCGATAGCGAAGGGCATGGGCCGCGGCAGTGTGAGGTCAAAATGGATCAGTCAGGGGCTGAAATGAGCTCGCAAACCCGGTTGCGGTACAGCAACAGGCCGTGGGCGGCGTGGTAGAGGGCCCCACACTCAACATCGATGTCGGCCGTCTGCTCAAGCATCGTCACCAGCCGGTCGGCTCCCCGCAGCACCCAGGGCTCGGTCAGCCGTTCTGCCGGCAGGGCCACGGCAAGAAACTCAAAGATATGGCCGCTCGACCCGAGCTTCGCGAAGACGTCGGGCGAGCTGGCAGGCCGCTCAAAATACTGCGTCGAAAAGCTGCCGTCGGCCTGTTGAAACTGCCGGGACCGCTCGATGCAGTCGGCGATCGTCAGCTCAGCCTCACCCCAGACGCCTGCGAGCGGTTTCGCTGCCTCGGGATGCTGCTGCCGGTAGCGATTGACCGCCGTCGCCAGCCCGTAGAGCCGGTGGGCCCCGCCACAGGCACTTTCGGCGAGATCGGCCTCAAGCTCCATTGCGATCACCCGTTCAAGGTTCCAGGTTTCACCATCGGCCCCCTGCCAACTGCTGTCTGGGGGCAGGTAGGTCGCCAAGGCCATCAGCGTCCAGGTCGCCTCCTGACCCGGCCGCAGGTCGGCCTGGGCCTGGCTGAGCAAATCGCCGACCTGCGCCTGTTGGTCGCCGACGAGAAGCGGCCGCTCGAGTGGAATGCCGTCGCTGCCACACTGCGAGAGATAGCCGAGCCACTGATCGGGGTGGCCCTGGCCAAGCGTGCTGCCCTCCTCGACGACGGCAATGATGCCGTGCGGACCCGGCCGCAGCTTCCAGCCCGCCAGGCGGCCACCGCTCAGCAGGTAGTCAAGCGCGGGCACGGGCTGGCCCTCATGCACGACAGTGAAGCGTTCGCCGAAGGCCAGAATGCCGTGAACCACCTGCCAGGCCCCCTGGGTGGCGGTCGAAAGCTGGCGGCCGTTGCGGGTCTGGTCGAGCACGCGGCCGATTCTCGGGCAGAGCTCAGCGGGGGCAACCGCGGCCGTCGCCGGCTGGGCGGCAGGTTCACCGGCCGGCCGGCCGCAGCCGCCAGCCAGCAGGCAGCAGACCGCCGCAGTGGCTGAAAAGAGCTGGTTTCGGGGCTGGAAAGCGAGCATGGAGGCAGAGGCGAATTAGCGACCGACCCGCGGCTGATTCGCTGCGAAGACTTGTTTCCGCAGGGGCCGGGGCCCCTACAATACTTCGACAGAAGTTTTGTCCCAAACGCCCGCAGCATTTCAGGAGGCGGCGCAAGCCGACTGCACGATGCCACCGTTTTTCTTCGACTTTCGCCTGTTGATCTGGATTGCCCCGGCCATCGCGCTGGCCATGTGGGCCCAGTGGCGGGTGAAGTCGGCCTTTGCTGCCGCCTCCCGGCTGCCTGCACCGCTGTCGGGGGCTGCCGCCGCCCGGCATATCCTCGATTCGGCCGGGGCGAGCAATGTTCAGGTTGAGTCGGTCGCCGGCAACCTGACCGATCACTATGACCCCTCAACCAAGGTGCTGCGACTGTCGCAAGAGGTCTATGGGGCACGGTCACTCGCCGCCGTCGGCATCGCCGCCCACGAGGCGGGCCATGCCCTGCAGGATGCTGAGAAGTCGTCACTGATGGCGGTCCGCAATGCGGCGGTCGGTGTCGCGAACTTCGGCAGTGGCCTGGGGATCATCGTCTTCATGATCGGCCTGGCGATGGCGCTGCAGCCGTTGGCCTGGCTGGGCATCATCCTGTTCGGTGGCACGGTCTTTTTTCAGCTGGTCAATCTGCCGCTTGAGATCGACGCCAGCAACCGGGCCAAGGCCCAGCTGGTGGCCCTGGGCATCGTGCCGCAGGCCGACATGCCTGCCGTGAACAGCGTGCTCAACGCCGCCGCCTGGACCTACGTCGCCGCCACGCTCCAGAGCATCCTGACCCTGCTCTACTACGCCAGCTACCTCAGTGGCGGAAGCGACGACTGAACGCTCGCCG
>CALAZQ010000584.1 GCA_937926325.1 uncultured Planctomycetaceae bacterium
TGCCGACGTTCTGCGAGCTGGCCGGGGTGTCGCTGCCAAAAGGCTACAAGCCCGACGGTGTAAGCCAGACCAGAGCACTCTTCGGTCAGCCGTATCCGACTCGTGCGAAGCCGTTGTTCTGGAAAGCCGATGCTCCCTGGCCGGCCCCCAAGGATCGGCCAGAGCACTGGGGCGGCTGGGCTGTGGTAGCTGACCACTGGAAGCTGATTGCCAGCCGCGACCGTAAACACACCGTTCTGTTCGATCTGGCGGCCGACCCGCTTGAGCAGACCGATTGCACGAAGGAACACCCCGAGGTGGTGAGGTCGATGCAGGGGCTGCTGGATGAGTGGAGCAAACGCCTCCCCGCCACGCCTACCGGGCCCGTTTTTTCCGAACTGCGGCAGACCCTGGACGGTAATTCTGTTCAGTGATTTCTTCCACCGAGTAAAGCGACGGGTTTTTAAAAATAAGTCCGCTTCGCAGGGAATGAGAGGGTGTCCTCTGGCTGCGGTCGGTTCTGGGAGGCTCTTTTTTCAGATAAAAAACCAGAACGGAGAGAAGCCTGCGCATTTTGCATAGCGAAAGTCTTTTGGAGGCGAAGAATAGTGGGTTCCACATTCCCCCCTGAGGAAAGTCGCAATGCAGCGAGTACCCATACGGCAGCCGTCAAAAGCAGTTTTTTCATTTCTTTTTCTCGCATCGACTCTGTGTGTCTGTGATGCCTGGCTTTTTTCGGGGCATGTTTTTGGGGACGAGCCCCAGGCGACCACCGATCGTGATCGCACGGTTTTGCCGATGCCCAATACCGTCCGGCCAGATCTGGTTGTCTACGACGCGAAGAGTCCGGACGCACGATTTCCTGCGATTCCTCAGGTTCGGCCTCCGGAAGGGGCCCCAAATGTGCTGATTGTGTTGCTTGATGACGTTGGCTTCGGCGCCTCGAGTGTTTACGGCGGACCGTGCCAGATGCCAACGCTCCAGCGGCTTGCGGACAACGGGCTTCGATACAACCGCTTTCACACCACGGCACTCTGTTCGCCGACACGCCAAGCATTGCTAACGGGCCGGAATCATCACTCGGCCGGCATGGCGGCAATCACCGAACTGGCAACTGGTGCTCCGGGGTACAGTTCGGTACTCCCAAACTCGATTTCCCCTCTCGCGCAGACGCTGAAACTCAACGGCTACTGTACGGCCCAGTTCGGCAAGTGTCATGAGGTTCCCGTGTGGCAGGCGAGCCCCGTCGGTCCGTTTGATGCCTGGCCAACCGGTGGTGGTGGGTTTGAGTACTTCTATGGATTCATTGGTGGAGAAGCTAATCAGTGGTACCCCACGCTCTACGAGGGAACCACACCCGTAGAGAACAAAAAGACGCCCGAAGAGGGCTACCACCTCATGGAGGATATGACCACGAAGGCGGTGAAGTGGATTGGTCAGCAAAAGTCCCTCGCCCCCGACAAGCCCTTTTTTATGTACTTCGCTCCTGGTGCTGCCCACGCCCCGCACCATGCACCCAAAGAATGGGCTGACAAATATAAGGGCAAGTTTGACCAAGGGTACGACAAGATTCGTGAAGAAACCTTTGCCCGTCAGAAACAACTGGGGGTGATCCCAGCAGATGCCACACTCACCGCCGCCAATGCCGAAGTGCCACGGTGGGATGAGATCAGTGAAAGCTTCAGGCCGGTATTGAGTCGGGAGATGGAAGTCTATGCGGGCTTCCTCGAGTACACCGATCATCAGATTGGCCGCATCGTCGACGCGTTGGAGAAACTGCAGGTTCTTGATAACACCCTGATCTACTACATCGTTGGCGACAATGGAGCGTCAGCTGAGGGAGGTCTGAATGGCTGCTTCAATGAAATGAGCTATTTCAACGGCATTCAAGACCTAGAAACAGAGGAATACCTCAGTGAACGGATTGACGAACTTGGTGGGCCCGACTCGTATAACCACTACGCGGTGGGCTGGGCCTGTGCCATGAATACGCCGTACCAGTGGACGAAGCAGGTCGCCTCGCACTGGGGAGGAACCCGAAATCCCGTCATCGTTCATTGGCCTGCCGGTATTACGTCAAAAAATGAAATTCGCTCACAGTTCTGTCATGTCATCGATGTAGCCCCAACCGTTCTCGATGTGGCTGGCTTGCCGCAACCGCGGTTCGTTAATGGGGTCGAACAGGATCCAATTGAAGGCGTGAGCATGCGGTATTCATTCGATGACAGTGGTGCAGAAGAACGGCACACCGTGCAGTATTTTGAAATTCTCTGTAACCGTGGCATCTATCATGACGGCTGGACTGCAGTCACCAAACACCGAAGCCCATGGGCATCACCGACGCTCAAACTGCCGGCCTTTGATGATGACGTTTGGGAGCTTTACGCCGATACGGACTGGACCCAGTCTGAGAATCTGGCTGCGAAGATGCCGGAAAAGCTTCGTGAACTGCAGCGACTTTTCCTGATTGAAGCTGCACGATACAAGGTGCTGCCGCTTGATGACCGTGTTTTTGAAAAGCTCAACCCCGACACAGCTGGACGTCCGGTGCTGGTGAAAGGCAAGACGCAGTTGCTGTTTCCCGGTATGGGTCGTCTGCTGGAAAATTGCGTTCTTAGCATCAAAAATAAATCGCATGCTGTGACCGCAAAGATTGGCGTGCCAGCCGCGGGCGCGGAGGGAGTGATCATCTGCCAAGGTGCCAACATCGGAGGCTGGTCGCTCTACGCCCACGAGGGGAAAATCAAGTACTGTTACAACTACGGCGGGTTTGGAAACACCATTATCGAGTCGCCTGAAAAACTGACTGCTGGTGAGCATCAGGTCCGAATGGAGTTTGCTTACGACGGCGGTGGCCTCGGCAAGGGCGGCACCGTCAGCCTCTTCGTTGATGGCAAGCAGGTCGCCGAAGGCAAGTTGAAGGCCACCCTTGCGAACATCTATTCCGCTGATGACGGTTTGGATGTTGGTGAAGATTCAGGAGCGCCCGTCTCGCCTGATTATGGTCCAGTCGACAATGGCTTCAATGGTGAGATCAGTGGTGTCCAGTTGGCCATCACGGATGATTCCGAGACCGCTGGCGCGGTTGTCAGGCCGGAAGAGGCAGTGCGAGCAATGTTCGGCCGGCAGTAGCCAATCAAGAAATCCCCTAAGACCCTTTGTGGTTATCGGGTTTCAACGAATCTAACGGTTGAGGTGCTATATGCGTGGCGTCTTCTTTGCGAGAGTGGCGGTTGCCGCTGTGGGTTGCCTGGGAGCGGTCACTGGCTTCGGGGATGACCCCTTGCCATCCTGGCGAGCGTCAGAGCCGAAGCGTGCGTTGCTCGATTTCGTCGCGGAGGTCACAGGTGTCGGGGCTGCTGGATTTGTGCCAGAGGCTGATCGGCTCGCCGTTTTCGATAATGACGGAACCCTCTGGCCGGAAGGTCCGCTGCCGGCTGAACTGATGTACGTTTTTGATGAGGCGAAAAGGCTTGCTGCGGCTGACGCTCAGCTAGCTGCTGATCCGATGGTGAAAGCTGCATTGCAGGGCGATCATAAAAAGCTTCTCGCCGGTGAGAAGCACGATGGGCTGATGCAATTGTTGGCGCTGACCCATGCGGATATGACCGCCAATGAGTTTGGTCGTCGAGTCAACGCCTGGTATGCCACTGCAAAGCATCCGAGATTTGAAAGGCATTACGGCGAATTAGCTTACAAGCCGATGCTTGAGGTGCTGGAGTTGCTTCGTGCAAACAACTTCAAGATAGCCATCGTCTCGGGTGGCGGCGTCGACTTCATGCGGCAATTTTCTGGTGAACTTTATGGCATTGAGCCAGAGTGGGTGCTCGGTTCGAGTGCCGATGTCGTGTTTGCAATCAAGGATGGACGGCCTGTTTTCATGAAGCAGGCAACAGGCCTCTACGTCAACGACAAGGTTGCGAAGAGTGTGCGAATTTTTCAGCAGCTTGGTCGGCGACCGGTTGCTTGCTTTGGTAATTCAGATGGTGACCAATCAATGCTCGAATACACCACCATCGGAAATCCGCTGCGGAGTTTCGGCATGTTGATTCACCACACCGATGCGGAGCGGGAATACGCCTACGATGCAAATCCTCCCGCAAGTGGCAGGCTCGTGACGGCGTTGAGCGAAGCAAAAAAGCGGCATTGGATTGTGGTCGATATGCGATCTGATTGGACAAGCGTATTTGGGGAAGACTGAGACACAGAATGACGGAGAGGGCAAAGATGCAAACTCGCGCCAATAAAGTTTTTCAGCAACTGATCAGTTTCAGCAAACGTGGATCGCTTGCCGTATTGTTTTTGGCAGTGAGTCTTCCTCAGGCAGGTTGGGCGCGGCCCGGTGGTGGTGGAGGACGACCAGGGGGTAGCGGGCGGCCTTCTGGTGGGGCCCGGCCCAGTGCTCCCAGCCGCCCAGCGCCAAGTCGGCCCGCCCCGGCGGCAAAGCCGTCACCGGTGACGCGGCCATCTGCGGGCGGAAACGTCGGAAAGAATCTCCCCAGTCAATCAGGAAAGACGCTCTCTGGAGCAGCGGCAGGAAAAGCGGCTGCCAGCCGGTCAGCAGCCGGTGCTGGCGTAGCTGGAAAAGCAGGGACGGCAGCTGGTGCCCGGGTAACAGGTGCACGACCTACCCAGGGGCAGGTGCAGGATTTCCTGAAGGCGTCTGGTGGTGGAACTGCAGATGGAAACGCCCGGGCCCGGGTTGATGCGGCCAAGACGACAAGCGGTTCGGCGGTGTCAGATTTCCTGAACAAGAGCGGTGCCGCAGCAACGGGTGCTGCTGCGGCGACGGCCCCGCAGAATGTGGCCGGAGCCCGGTCGGATGCGATCTCGAATCGGACCGATGCCCGCTCAGATGTGCGGGGGAGTCGTGGCGAAAACCGGAACTTCGCTTCGGACAATCGGCAGGACCGGGTGTCATCACGAGGCGATCGTCAGTCTGTACGTGTAGACAACCGCGGTGACGTGAGGAGTGATCTGGCTTCAGGTCGATCGGAACGAAGGACCACCCGTCAGCAGGCCCTGGGCGCGCAAGCGGATACCATCCGCTCAGAGCTCAACTCGGCATATAACAACGATCTCCACGAAGATTTCTGGTCAGGTTTGCAAACGGGCCACTACTACTTCGACAAGAACCCGATCTTTTGGAGTTGGGTCGGCTTCGGAACGGTCTCACGGTTGATGCCATGGAACTGGGGTGAGGGCCGCTATTACGACTATGGCTCAGGTGGCGGCAGCTACTATGACGGCTCGACCGTCATGGCCGACGGCCAAGCGGTGCCTGTCGAAGAATATGCCCAGCAGGCTGAAGAGCTGGCGATGAGCGTGCCCGAAGATAATGCTGAGGCCTCAGACACTGCCAGTGACGACTGGCTGCCGCTTGGTGTTTTTGCCGTTGCTCAGGAGGGTGAATCAGCTGCTACGCCGACCATGTTTCTGCAACTTGCGATCCGTAATGACGGCGTGATTGCCGGTACGTACCAGAACAAAAAGACAGGCGAGACCGCCGGCGTTGAGGGTATGGTCGATCAAGAGTCTCAACGGGCGGCCTGGACGTTCAGTGGCAAGACGACGCCGATTGTCGAGACCGGCATTCAAAACCTGACGATGAACGAGACACAGGTACTGGTGCATTTTGCAGATCAGGGCACCAAGACCTACCTGCTCGTGCGGGTTGAAAACCCTGACGCCGGCACGTGAGTGGCTGTGTCTGCTGGATGATCGAGTGGTGCTCAGCCGGTCCGGCTGAGCACCGCTCGACCAGTCTGAACAAACGCCAGCGTGATGCAGCCGGCCACGAAGCCAAAGATGCCATTGGCTGCCATCAGCGATAAATGTTCAAGGTCTGGCAGATTGTGGGATAGCGTTTCCTCTACGACATGGTGCAGCGACGGAATACCGTGCAGCACGATGCCGCCGCCCACCAAGAACATGGCAGTTGTGCCAGCGACAGAGAGTAGCCGCATGAGCCATGGTGCGGCTGTCACGATTCCGCGGCCCACGGCCCGGGCGGCCGCCGACCGC
>CALAZQ010000585.1 GCA_937926325.1 uncultured Planctomycetaceae bacterium
TACCACCGCTGTGGATCGAACTCCCCCTCGTCGATGATGCTGGTGACTCCGCAGACCAGCGGAGCGATGATGCCGTATGACGTGCCGGTCACCCAGCCGGGGTCGGCGGTGCACCAGAAGACGTCATCGTCGTGCAGGTCGAGGGCCAGCCGACCGGTCACCTGGTGGGCTGCAACGGCGGCGTGCGAGTGCACTGCCCCTTTCGGCGTGCCTGTGGTGCCGCTCGTGAAGTGCAGGAGCGCAGGACTGTCGGCGGGGGTCTCACCAATCTCGTATGAGTCCGGGGATTCAGCGAGCAGATAGTGCCAGTTGAAACTGCCGGCCGGTAGTGGCGGCGGCTCGTCAGGAATGATGATCAAGTGCTCGATGACTGCCAACTTGTCGCGGATGCCAGCGAGCTTGCGACGAAAGAGGCTCTGGGTCGTGACCAGAACCTTGGGCGTGGCGATGGCCACCCGGGCAGCGACCGGATCGGGGCCGAAGGCGGCAAACAGTGGGCAATAGAGGCAGCGGGCCTTGAGGGTGCCGAGGGCCGCCGCCACCTGCTCCAGTGAGCGGCCGGCATAGACGAAAACTCGCTCGCCTGGCGCAACGCCTAGTCGCTCAAGCGCCGCGGCAAACCGGTTGGAAAGCCGAGCCAGCTCCGCGAATGACACCTCGCGACGGCCACCGGCCTCGCTCAGGCAGCGGAGGGCTGGGTGCTCGGCCTGCGGGCCGGCGGCATGCCGATCCACTGCTTCGTGCGCAATGTTCAGCCCCCGGCCGTTGGGCAGACCAGATAGCTGACGTAGTGACTCCCGCCAGGAGAAGGCCCGGCAGGTGGCGTCATAGTCGGCCATGTTCGGCGGAACGGTCACGCCGACAGCGTTGGTAATCCCGATGGCAGCCATGGACGAGTGCCTCCACAGGTGGCTCGGTCGTCCGGTGCCGATTGGTCATTGCGGTGACTGAGAAACGCTCGGAGATTCTTGACACTGCGGGGCGGAAAGTCGATCTCCCGCCGTGCAGACCGCCGAGATCAACGTCCGGCTCGGAAAATCCAAGGCAGCCAGCCACGAAACGCTGCGGACACTTCCCGAGGTTGTTGGATGTGGCTCATTGAGCGGCAGTGATCACTCGCCAGAAATCTTTGTGGCCTCGGCAAGCACCCTTTGCAGACGTTTCCATGCAGTCATGTCTTCAGCCAGTTCACAAAGCGGCTGCAGCGTCCGTTCGAGATAGCCGCGGTCAAGTCGCTCGCAGTGTCGCCGAGCGACACCAACAGCATCGAGCATGTCCTTGTCGCGACCGGCAAGCACCTTGAACAAAATCAGATCTTCAGGGCTGGGAAATGGGAGTCGGACACCGAACAGTTCATGATGGTGGGCGCGGTCAAAAGCACCTTCCTCAAACGGCAGCGAAGCAGTAATCAGATCGATCTGAAACCGCCCTTTTCGAAACCGTAGTGTTCCCGTTGTCACCAGCCGCTCGCGTTCAACGGATTCCTCAAGCTCAAAGCCCGATGCAGCTGCCCTGGAGATCAGCGCCTCCGCTTCCGCTGCAGAGAGAAAGACAATAGCGTCGGCATCGGCAGTCGTTCGCGGCTCTCCCACGACCACGATGGCAAGCCCTCCAATGACGAGGTATCGCACGCGCTCCCGTTCCAGAAAGGAAAAGGCGAAGCGGCAGAAGTCATCAAATTGGCTCACCATCATGCGTCGGGCTCACCGCCGCTCCCGGCCTCGGCTGTCGGGGAAATACCGAGCGATCGAGCGAGGCTCAGTGGGCGGTCGTCGTCCGCAAATTCTGCCAGCAGCATGAGTTCCGACGTCAAAAGGGCTTCCCCGATCGCGATTGACTCGGAGGCTGTCATCTGCCGCAGGCGATCCCAGCGGTCCCGTTCCGCCTGCTCCGCAAACAGCCCTGCATTTCTGATCATCGCTTGAGTGTACTCTGCAGCGTGGCCTCGGGGCGACGTCCACTGCCGCTCATCACCGGGCCTGGTCAGCCGGCGGAAACACAAACCGGCTCTGCTC
>CALAZQ010000586.1 GCA_937926325.1 uncultured Planctomycetaceae bacterium
TATTGTTGCTTCGTCGTCGGGCGTTGGCAGGATTTTCGGTTCACCGCTACCGAATGGCGGCCTCCTCCCGTCGGGCGGACCTGCGGTGCGAGTCTGCGTGGCGTTTGTGGTACAGCCTGTCCGGTCGCTTCCGCTCCCGGCTTCCGGAGGAGGGTATGGAGGATCCCAGGCAGCCGCCGGCGGGAGCCGGCGGACCCGCAGTGCGAGTCTGCGTGGCGTTCACGAAACAGTCGGTCCGGTCGCTTCCGGCTTTCTCCGGTTGACCCGCTCCGTACGATAGGCTGATGGGGCAATGGACGAACGAATCGGCATGATGCGAGACAACGTGACTGCTTGGAGCTGTTGTCGGTGGCTGCTGGCCGGCGTGGGGCTGGTCTGCCTGGCCGGCTGCTATGCCGACCGACTGCCAGAGCCCGTGAAGCACCTGGGGGTGCCGCGGATCGAGGCAATTGAGATTCAGCCGCTTGAGCCGGTCAGCCTGGTGCCCGGGGCGACGGCAACAGTGCCGGTGCGGCTGAAGCGAAACGGGAACGAGGGGCCGATTGCCGTCAGCCTGCCAAAGCTGCCCAGCGGCGTCGAAGTGACCTGCGACAAGGAGATTCCAGCCGATAAGTCAGAGCTGGAAATCAGCCTTGTCGGCAGCCCGGCACTGGGTGACCAAGAAGAGCAGCTCACGGTGACCGTCACGCTGACGATGGCCGGTGAGACACTCGAGCCTTCGTTCAGCCTGACCCTGCCAAAGGTGCCGCGGCCGGTGATCGCGGCGCTGCCGCCCATCTTTCTGCAGCCGGGCGATGCTGTCGACCTGCTGGTGCCGATCGAACGCAATGGCTATGGCAAGCCGCTCAGCCTGGAGCCGATTGAACTGCCCGAAGGCATCGTCTGCACCCTGCCGGAGGAGCCGATCGCGGACAACAGCCTGGCGATTCATCTGGAAGCCGCGGCAACCGCCGCCGAAGGCCGGCTGGCCCCGCTGCTGAAATCGACAGTGTATGGCCGCGAGGTGTCGGCCCCGTTGACCGTGGTGGTGACTCGGCATCCCTTCACGCTGCCGGCGATTCCGGTGGTCGAGCTTCCGCCGGGGGAGACCCAAGCGGTTGACCTGCCGATCAAGCGGGACAGCCTTGAGTCACTTGGCCGGCTGATGACCGGCGGGCTGCGGGCCCTGACTGGCGTGCAGCTGGTGCCGGAGTCGTTCACCGGGCCGATCCTGATCTCAGCCACCAGCCCCGATGACGCCATCAGCATTGACGTGACCGAGGTAGCAGCCGGCAGCAGCCGCAGCAGCCTGACGGTGCGGGCTGACAACATGGCCACGCCCGGGGCTGTCAGTATTCCACTGCTGGCAACGGCCGACCATCTCGAGGCCCAGGGCCTGCTGGTGGTGCGGGTGGTCGACACTGAAACGCCCGCGGGCGAACTGCCCGAGGCGATCGTTGACGCCATCGCCCCGCCCAAGCGAATTCGGCCCGGCGGGGTCGTCGGCCGTAACACGGCCGAGGCCAAACAACTGCTGGGTCGCCGGTATGGCCAGACGGCCGAGGCGCGGAAGGCGGTGGGGCTGGCGGTGGAGTGGCTGACGGCGGCGCAGACCGACGACGGCTCGTGGCAGGCCAGCGGTGGCCAGACCAGATCAGCAGCCGCCGGCCAGTTCAGAAACGGCGGCGGTGCAACCGCCGACACTGCGACCACGACCGCCGCGGCCCTGCTGCCCTTCCTGGCC
>CALAZQ010000587.1 GCA_937926325.1 uncultured Planctomycetaceae bacterium
GCCCAAAAATGCTCCAAATATCGAGAGTGGCTTCTCGGTATACATTAAACGTCCTGACGAGCTGACGAAAGGTGCAGACCTTTATGTTCGGGGCGGACTGACTTTGCCGAAGGAGGCCAAGTTTGGTGACCGGCGCGCACTTGGAGTGATGATTGCGGAAGAAGAACCGATCTGTGCTTTCCTAGGAGATGCTGAGAACGCTGCCCACACAATGTGGACAACCAACACAGAGAAACTAAGGAGAAACTATCGCAGTGACCAGCCCCCACGAACGATACCAGTTTCTAAGTTAAGTTTTGCCGTACGATTATGCCAGCCGCACCATGTAGTGGAGGCGCAGCCGTAACGGAATGGTGCGGCTGGAGCGATTCAGGTGCCGGGGGTCGATACCCTAAGGAACCGTGTGGCCGCACCGTGTTGTAATGCCGTCGCCAGCGTTCAATGAGCACCTTGGCCTCCAACAGCGTGTCGAATTGCTCACGAGCGAGTAGCTCATCACGAAGCCTTCCGTTGAAGGACTCCACATACCCGTTTTCCCAAGGGCTCCCCGGTTCAATGAAGAGCGTTTTCACGCCAACGGTGCCCAGCCAATCACGCACCTTCTTGGCCGTGAATTCCGGGCCGTTGTCACTGCGTAAGTAAGTCGGGACACCGCGGCGAATGAACAGATCGTTCAACCGCTCCAACACATCCTCGCTGTTCAGCCGCCGAGCAACGTCAATCGCAAGACACTCGCGGGTGTGCTCGTCAATCAGCGTCAGCATGCGGAACGCTCGGCCCCCGCTCGTGCGATCCATGACAAAGTCATAACTCCACACATGGTCTTTGTGTGCTGCTCGAAGTCGCACGCAAGAGCCATCGTTCAGCCACAATCGTCTGCGTTTCGGCTGCCTTTGAGGGACTTTGAGCCCCTCCTGACGCCACAACCGCTCGATGCGTTTATGGTTCACTTGCCAACCTTCCTGCCGTAACATGGTGGTGACCTTTCGATAGCCATAGCGACCGTAGTCGCTGCCAAGCTGCACCATGCGACGCACCAAACGCGGCTCATCGCTGGGCACAGATTGGTGACGACGCTGGGTACTGCGAGGTTGTTGCAGAACCTTGCAAGCCCGACGTTCCGAGACACGCTCTCTACCGAGAGCGTCCCGGACATGTTCGACCGCCGTTCGTCGTTTCGTCGGGCTCAAAAGTTTCCCGACGCGGCTTCCTTGAGAATCGCCTTGTCCAGCTCCGCTTCGGCCAACAGCTTCTTCAGCTTCGAATTCTCTTTCTCTAGCTGCTTGAGTCGCTTGGCTTGATCCATCTTCAAACCACCGTACTCCTTACGCCAACGAATCAGCGTCTGGACCGATACGCCAATCTTCTTGGCCGCAAGTTCCTGAGAAGTCCCCTGCGATGTTAGCACCTCCGCTTCGCGAAGCTTCGGAATGATCACCTCGGGACCGTACTTCTTTCCTCGTGGCATGATTGCCCTCCTGTTTATGATGCCACCCAGAATTTTCCATTCCAGGTGGACTCATTAAAGGGGGCCGGATCAACGTGTCAAGTCAACAGCCCGCTGCTCGTGCTGCTGGGGGCTACCACACCGGATGCCCTGTTCGAGGCCGTGTCAGAATCCAATCTGCAGGACGGGTTGATACCGCGACTCGACCTCTGGGTGGGCGAGGATTTTCCCGAACCAGCTGGGTTCAATCCACGACGGCAACTGCCGGGCACGGTGCTCGACTTTGCGGGCCGCTATCTCGACATCGGTGCGGATCAACTACCGCCAGCCGAACGTCCACCACGGAGGCTGAAGTACAGTAATCGCGCCGCAAACCAATTTGCCGAGTATCAGCGTTACTGCACGCAGATGCAGCAGGAAGCCCTTGCCGGCGGCGACGTCTGGACGCGTTCCGCCCGCAAGGCAGCTACGTTCGCGATTCTGCACGCGATGTCACGGAACCCGGATTGCAAGCAGATCGATGATGATGCCATGCACTGGGGCATCGAAATTCAACGACATCTGACCCAGCACCTGGCCCAGTACTTGGGAAAATGGTGTGCATCCACGTCCTTCGACCGTCGGCAGAAACAACTACTGCGAAAGGTTGGGAAGAATGGGGGTTGGATGTCGGCCAGTCAGCTCACACGATCAAGTCAGCATATGCGACCACGGGAACGT
>CALAZQ010000588.1 GCA_937926325.1 uncultured Planctomycetaceae bacterium
CTCGACCGCAAACTGGCCCGCTGGGCGAAAGCGGAACGGTAATGATGAATAACCTTGGGGAAGCATCTGGCCCTAGCAGAGGTACCCGGATGAAAGCCGCTTAGCAGGAGCCGGCAAACCGCGGGTCCGGTCGCTGCCGCTCCCGGCTTCCTCCCGAAACCTCACGCTGGACGAGGCGAAGGGGTCGGCGAACGCTCGAGGAGCATTCGGCCGGAACGGCCGTCGCGACGAGACTTTTGCCGCCCCTGAGCCGGCTCAAGCCGGTCGTGCCGCTCACATGCCGAAGAAGCGTTTCCAGGCTTCCACACCCTCGGGACCAGGCTCAGGCGGCTTGGTGTCGCGGGGCCGCCGGGCGGCCCGCAGCGCGGCCCGGCGTTCGGCCAGCCACTGCTCACTTCCGACCGCTGTCGCCCGCTGCCGGCGGGCGGCCACCTGCAGCCGGCGGTCGCTGGAGACGACGACGTTGCCCCGGGCCGGCTCATCCTCAAGCAGCTCTTCAATCAGGCTGTCAGCATCAGGATATTCCCGAGCAAACCAGACCCTGATCGGGCCATGCTGCAGCCGGGCCGGCAGCCCGTCCGGCGCGTGGGCGGCATCAAAGACCACCAGCGTGCGTTCGGCTTCAGGGCCGAGCAATTCCAGCAGGTGGTCAAGCAGCGCGGCGCGAGACTGCTCAAACCCTCGCGGCCCCCGCTCGGCACCGAAGATTCCCGACGCGTGCAGCAGGTTGTAGCCGTCGATGATGATCATGGTCATTGCAGGCGATACTTCACCCGACCGGCGACGATCGTCGCCACGGTTCGGCCTGTCAGCGTCCAGCCGTCAAAGGGAGAGTTGATGCTCTTTGAGGCGAACCGCGTCGCATCGACCTGCCACTTGAGGCCGGGGTCGATCAGGGTCACGTCAGCAACACTGCCCGGCCGCAGGGTGCCCCGATTGACGCCGAGAATCTCGGCCGGCAGTTGGCTGGCCGCCGCCACAAACCGCAGCCAGTCGATCCGGCCGGTCTCGATCAGACGGGTCACGCAGAGCCCCACCGCGGTCTCCAGGCCGAGAATGCCAAACGGGGCCCGGTCGAGTTCCAGCAGCTTCTTTTCCGGCGCGTGGGGGGCATGGTCGGTGGCGATGCAGTCGATCGTGCCGTCGGCCAGGCCAGCCAGAATTCCCTCCACGTCGGCGGCGGTCCGCAAGGGCGGGCTCATTTTGAAGTTCGAGTCGAAGCCCCGCAGGCACTCGTCGGTCAGCGTGAAGTGGTGGGGGCAGGCCTCGGCCGTCACCCGAATGCCGCGGGCCTTCGCCTGCCGGATCAGCTCGACCCCGTGGGCGGTCGAGACATGCATCACATGCAGCCGGCCACCGGTCACTTCGGCCAGGGCGAGATCCCGGCCGATCATCACCTCTTCGGCCGCTGCCGGCATCCCCTTCAGGCCGAGGCTCAACGAGACCAGGCCTTCGTGCATGACGCCCCCGCGGGAGAGTTCCAGCACCTCTTCGTGGGCCAGGATCGGCTTGTCGAACATGCGGCAGTATTCGAAGGCCCGCCGCATCAGTTCAGCGTCATAGACGGGCGAGCCGTCATCACTGAAGGCGACCGCGCCCGCCTCGACCAGCTGCCCAATCTCGGCCAGTTCCTTGCCCGCCCGGTCACGGCTGACGCAGCCGACGACGAAGACGTTGCAGGTGTCGGCCCGGGCCGCCTTCTGGCGGATGAACTCGACATTCGCCTGGGTGTCGATCGGCGGCTCGGTGTTGGGAATACAGGCGACGCTGGTGAAGCCTCCCGCCAACGCCGCCCGGGTGCCGGTCTCGATCGTCTCATCCTCTTCGCGGCCCGGCTCCCGCAGGTGGACATGCATGTCGATCAGGCCGGGGGTGACCACCAACCCTTCGGCGTCGATCGTCTCGTCAACCTTGCCCAGCGGCTGGCTGCCGGTCTGGCCGACCGCCACAACAAGCCCATCGCGAATCAGCAGGTCGTCGATCCGGTCGATCCCCTGGCTGGGATCGACCACGCGGCCACCACGGATCAACATCGATGCCATCAGACAATCCTCCTGCGGTCGGCCGCCGGATCGGCCGCTTGCTGCCGCCCGCCACAGATCAGCCAGAGCACGGCCATCCGCACGGCCAGCCCGTTGGTCACCTGGTCAAGAATCAGCGACTGCGGGCAGTCAGCCACGTCGGCTGTCACCTCGACGCCACGATTGATCGGCCCGGGGGCGAGGATCACCAGGTCTGGCTTCGCCCGCCGCAGCCGATCACGGTTCATCGCGTAGAGGTGGGCGTATTCCCGCACCGACGGGAAGGGGCTGGTGTGCTGTCGCTCGAACTGAATCCGCAGCAGGTTCAGCACATCACACCGCGGCAGGATCGCATCGAGGTCGTGCGAAATCTCTACGCCCAGTTCCCGCCAACGGTCCGAGACGAGTGTCGGGGGCCCACAAAGGATCACCTTCGCCCCCAGCTTTGTCAGCCCCCAGAGATTCGACCGGGCCGTCCGGCTGTGGGCGATGTCACCGACGAGGCCGACCGTGAGCCCCCGCAGGTCACCCAGCCGCTCTCGGATGGACAGAATGTCGAGGAGGCCCTGCGTGGGATGGGCGTGCGGACCGTCACCGGCGTTGATGACGCCCACATCGAGGTGGCCCGCCAGCAGATGGGGCGTTCCCGGCGTGGCATGCCGTACCACCACGGCATCGATTCCCATCGCCTCGAGATTCTTGGCCGTGTCGATGAACGACTCGCCCTTCGAGAGGCTGCTGGTCGAGGCCGAAAAGTCGATGACGTCCGCCCCCAGCCGCCGGGCCGCCAATGAAAAGCTGGTCTTGGTACGGGTTGAGTTCTCAAAAAACAGATTGACTACTGCCGATCCGGCCAGCACGTCGATCTTGCGGCGGCAGCCGTCGGTGGCCTCCTTGCAGAGCACCG
Source organism: uncultured Planctomycetaceae bacterium (assembly GCA_937926325.1). GTDB lineage: Bacteria > Planctomycetota > Planctomycetia > Pirellulales > UBA1268 > UBA1268. The sequence continues at coordinate 2,929 of CALAZQ010000588.1, forward strand.
CCGTATCGAGAATCAGGCTGATTTCCTCGGCAGAGAGCTCTTCAAGGTCGAGCAGGTTCCGATGCGACCAGCCGGCTGTCGGTAGCCGGCTGCGAAGGGGCCCGGGAGCGGCGGTCACAGCAGGCTGATTGGACATATGAACGGCGAGCAGTGGGCTGAAAGTGGGTAAACCGGGAATTTCCGGCGGAGTCTAGCAGCGGCTGGCCCGATCGTCAGCAGCGGCTGAGGCTGGACTTGCCTCAGGGAGGAAAAAGTTCCTACTTTCCCGAAAACCTGCTGGTGACCATCGCAGGCCAGCAGCATTTCCCGAACCCGCTCCGGGGTTATCCCCGACAAATTCCTGTCCCGGCGACGCATGCAACCAGCCACGCCTCCCAATCCAATCGAGCTGCTCCGAGCCCTGCTGGTCGTGGCCGCGGCTCTGTCTGCCGGCTGCAGTTCGGTCATCTCGATGCGGGATGCCCTCCGCGAGAGCGTCGAACAAGCAGCAGCGATGACGCAGCTGGCCACCCTCGGCGACCTTGGTCCGCATGCTGCTGAGATGGGCCCGACCGATGTTGCCAGCTACGCCGCCGAAGGTGACCAGGGCAACCCGACCGCCGCCGACCTGGCCGAGTCGCTCACCGACGACCCCGCTGCGGTGGCGGCTGCCATCGAGATCGCGATCAGCGAATTGTCTCAAGCCGACAGCCTTGACGCTGCCTCGAAGGCCGCCCTCATCGAGACCCTGCAGCTGACTCCGCAGGCCGACTGGCCGGTGGTGATTGAAGAGTTCACCGCCACGCTCACTGCGTTGCGGGCGGTCGATGCTGTCATCCCGCCCGAGCCGGTCGAGGCGGCTGCCCGGTCACCCGCCCCAGCGATGACCGAGCCCGCAGTGCCTGAGCCCGTGGTGCTTGCTGAGCCGGAACAGCAGCCGCCCGCCGAACCGGCTGCCGCTGCCGAGGCGACCACGGCCGACGTTTCCGCCCCGGTCGGCCCTTCTTCGGGCAACGAGCAGACCGCTGATGCCTCGGCAACACCGCATCCCGCGGTGCCTGAAGCTGAACACGCTCCCAAGCGGTCCTCAGCCGCGGCGGCCTCCGACTCCGCTGAGCCAGCCACCATCCCCGCCGAGCCAACGCCGAACCCTGGGCTCTCAATTGAGCGTCCCTGCCTGGCCCGGCAGGTGCGGGGCTGGGGGCAGGTCGATCGGTTCGACTCCGCCGATCTGCATCCCGGCAGCGAGGTGATCGCCTACTTTGAGCTCTCCGGCATCACCTCCACGCCGACTCCCGACGGCGTCACCACGAGCATCGACACCACCCTGCGGCTGGAGGACGCACAGGGCAACCGGCTGCACAGCTGGTCCTTTCCACCGGTGACCGAAACCTGCACGGCCCAGCGGCGCGACTATTTCGCCCGTTACCTCCTCGACCTCCCTGCCGATCTCCCCACGGGTGAACATCGGCTCGTCCTCTCGGTCGCCGATCTTCAGGCCGGCAGCACCGCCGAGGCAGCGATCGCCATGCCCATAACCGCCGACTGAGCCTCGCTCAACGTACCGGTGGCGGCATCTGTTCGGGGAGCAGCCCTGGTGGCGGGCCCTGCCGCTCGTCGAGAAACTCCAGCTCGGTTGTCGCCGGTGACGCCATGGTTGGCGGAAACTCCTCCAACTGGAGAAGGTCGGCGATTTCGACCGCCCCGTTCCAGCGGGCCCGCTGGGCATCAACATACGCCAGCTCGGTCTCGGTGAGGATTCGCTGGGCCTCCAGCAGCCGCAGGAAGGTCAGCTCGCCCTGGGAATAGAGCAGCTGGGTCACCCGCACGGTCTCGCGGGCCTTCGGCAGGATCAGCTCCTGATACCACTCAGCCAGCCGGCGGGCCTGGCGGTAGTCGTTGATCGCCTTGGCGGTCTGGTCGGCCAGCTCGATTTCAATCGACCGCAGCTCGGCCCGGGCGGTGGCGATGCCGGCGCGGGCAGAACGGATGGTGCCCTGATTGCGGTCGAACAGCGGCACCGACAGCATCACTTCGACCAGCCCCTGATCCTGCGGTGGGCCGACCTGCCGCTGATAGCCGCCCATCAGCGTGACGTTCGGAATCGGCTCGACCACCGACCGCTCCAGCGTCCACTGGGCCCGGGCGATGTTGGCCTCGGCCGCCCGGGGATTGGCGTTGCGGGCAATCACGGCCCGCTGCAGCTCCTTCAAATCGAAGTTGGGCAGCAGCTGGAAGAGGTCTCCCTCGATCTCACCAACATCGGCCATCGGCAGTCCCATGGCAGCCGCCAGTTCCCGCCGTTCGGTCTCGATGTTGACCGTTGAGTTAATCAGCCGGACCTCGGCCCGGTCCCGCTCGATGCTCCAGAACAGGGTGTCAGCCCGGGTCTCCTCGCCGGCGGCGGCCAGCTGCTTGCCGATCTCGTACGACCGATTGGAGATGTCGTAGAGCAGTTTGAAAATCTCCAGCCGCCGCTGTGAGACGAGCAGATCGTAAAAGGCCATCCGCACCCCGGTGAGCACATCGAACCGGGCCCGAATCAGCTCGTACTCTGCCCGCTGTACGTCCCGCAGGGCCGCCTGCTGCGACAGCTTCAGCTTGCCGGCGGTGATGAACTCCTGTGAGACGAAGCCGTTCCACTGACTGTCGGTGCCGGCCATCTGGGGGCTCGATCCAGCCAGCACCGGATTGGGATAGAGCCGGGCCTGCACCGCCTCGCCACGGGCCTGCTCGACCGCGGCTCGGGCCGATCGCATCCGCGGATGGCTCTCAATCGCTCGCACCGAAAACTCTTCGAGCGTTCGCGGTGAAGGGCCATTGGGACGTTCACGAGAGCGGTCGAGCGGCTGACCGGGAACCGGCGGTGCCGCCGCGGCCGGCACCAACTCGGCCGGTGCTTCGGGCGGACTCGGCGCAGCCGGGGCCAGCAGTGGCCCAGAGTCGGCCATCAGGAAGCGGTTGCTGGTTTTCCGGGGCTGGTTCGACTCCGCGGCTCCGCCGAGCGTTGCCGAAAGCAGGGCAAGGCCCAGGATGGAGCCCCGCAGCCCGGTTCTTGAATATGCTGGCGTTTTCATAGACTCGTGCATCGCAGGACGACCGCTTCAACCGGAAGAATCGGCAGAATCGGCCGGCACGGTTGAACGAACCTGCCAGGTTTCACCGGCTTACCGGGGTTTCCCCGGCACGATAACCGTTACGCCCCTCAGGCATTCGCAGGTCGCGTTTCTCGCTTCCCGCGACATGCCGTCCCCAAAAACTCTCGGGAGAACTCGAAACCGTGACGATTCTGCAGGCCGAGCGGCTGACGAAAACCTTTGAAACCGGTGGGGACGCAACCCGGGTCGCGGCGGTCGGCGGGGTCGACTTCAGTGTGGCCAAGGGCGATTTTGTCGCCATCACCGGCGCTTCCGGCTCCGGCAAAAGCACCCTGCTGCACATGCTCGGTGGCATCACCCGGCCGAGTAGCGGCCGGGTCATCCTGGAAGATGTCGATCTGGCGACGCTCGACGACGACGCCCTGGCGCTGATCCGTCGGCGACGGATCGGCTTCATCTTTCAGCGGTACAACCTGCTGCCCGAGCTGTCATTGGTGGAGAACGTCGCCCTGCCGCTGGTGCTCGACGGCAAGGGCGAGGCGGCCTGCGACGCCGCGGCCCGCAAGGCCCTCGAGGCGGTCGGCATGGCCGCCCGGGCCAATCACCGGCCCGATGAGCTCTCCGGGGGCGAGCAGCAGCGGGGGGCGATTGCCCGGGCCCTCGTCACCGAGCCGGCGATCGTGCTGGCCGACGAGCCGACCGGCGCCCTCGATTCGGCCAATTCGGCCCGGGTGATCGAACTGCTGCAGGAACTGGTCCACGGCCAGCATCAGACCGTGGTGATGGTGACCCACGATCCCGACAGCGCCGCCGCCGCCGACCGCACCATCAGCATGCGGGATGGCCTGATCTGCTCCGACACCGCTGCCGTCGCGGGGGTGTCATGAGGCGGTCAAAGATGCTGCTGCGGCAGTGGGCCAGGCGACCGGGTCGGGCCGCGGCGACGATTGCCAGCGTGGCGGTTGCGGTCGGCGCGGTGGTTGCCACCTGGGTCTCGGCCGACGCCTCGCGAACCGGTTATCGCCGGCTGACCGAGGCGGTCGAGGGCTTCCCGACGGTCGATGTCGCCGCCCGTGGCGGCGGGCGATTTGACGCCCAGCAACTGCCGAGCCTCGCCGACATCCCCGGCATCCGGGCGGTCGTGCCACTCTTTTACCGGCCGACGCTGCTGCGGGTGGGCGACCGCCGGGTCCGCGAGGTGGCTGTTGGTGTTGCCGCGCAGACGCTGACCGAACTCGGACTGATGAAGCTTTCAGCAGGCCGGGCCTGCGTCAGCTTTGAAGAGGTGGTGCTGGAAGAGTCACTCGCCGAGAGCCTCGGCCTCGGCCTCGGTGATGAAATTCTTTTTTTTGCCCGCCGGCGGATCGACCGGATGACCGTGGTTGGACTGGCCGAACGAGATTCAATCTCCTGGTTTGCCGAGACGTCTGGTGTGATCGTCGACATTCGGGTGCTCGGTGAGATGTCCCGGTCCCTTGGCAAACTCGACCGAGCCCGGGTGGTCCTCACGCCGGAGGCCACCCGGAAGCAGGCCCTCAAGGCGATTCGGGAACGGCTGCCCGAAAGCCTGCTGGCGGAGATTCCGGTCGGCCGGGCCAGCATGGCCGAGGATGTGCTGCATTCGGCCGACCTCGGCCTCGACTTTGTCACCGGCCTGACCGTGGCGATGGCCTGGTTCATCGTCGGCAATGCGATGCTGATGAATGTGACCGAACGCCGCCGGGGCTTTTCGCTGATGCGGCTGCTGGGGGCAACCGGTCGCCAGGTGCGGCGACTGGTGGTGCTGGAAGCGGCCCTGCTGGGTCTGGTCGGGGCGGTTGTCGGCGCCGGGCTCGGGCTGCTGGCGGCGGGGCCGATCTCGGCGGGCATCTCGCGGGCCCTGCAGGCGCCGCCGGGTGAACAGTTGCTGGTGCAGCCGCTGGTGCTGCCGGTGTCGATCGCCCTTGGTGTGCTGGTGGCGATGGCTGCCGCCTGGTGGCCGGCCCAGGAGGCGACCGACGTCGATCTGCTCGAGGGACTCGCCTCGGCCCCGCAGCCGCCGGCCCGTGGCACCCCCTGGAAGTTCATCGTGGCGGTCGGAGTGCTGACGCTGCTGGCCGTCACCAATCAGGCCCTCGTGTTGACCGAGATATTTCCGCCCCGGGCAGCAGTGCCTGGCGGCATGACGCTGCTGCTGGCCTTTGTCGCCACCACGCCCATTCTGCTACCGCCGCTCGCCCGGCTGCTGGCCCAGCTGATCCCGCGGCGGTTCCGGGTCGAGACGACGCTGGCAGTGGAACAGATTCTGCGGCAGCCGGTACGGACAGCACTGACCACCGGCGTGCTGGTGGTGGCGGTCACCAACGGCATCGGCCTGGGCCATGCCATCCGCGACAACGTCGACGATGTGCTCGGCTGGTACTCACGGATGATGCGGGCCGACTGGGTGCTGACCCATGCCGGCATGATCTCGGCCGCCGGCAGCCAAGAGGGCTCCGACAGCGGCTCGGCCGAGGCCGAGGTGCAGAAGCTTGATGGGATCAGCCGCGTTGAGGGCATTGGGATTGCCACGGGCCGGCTGGCCGGGTCGGCCTGCGTCGTTGTGGCCCGCGACATGACCCCGGGTGAGCCCCTACCGCTGGAGCCGGTCGGCCTGTCAGCCGATGAGCTGCGGGCGGCACTCGAGCGGGGTGAGGTGGCGGCCGGCACGGTGCTGGCCCGGCGCACGGGGATCAAGCCGGGCGATGAGGTGCCGGTTGAGGTCTTTGGCCGCACGACCGTGGTGCGGGTGGGCGG
>CALAZQ010000589.1 GCA_937926325.1 uncultured Planctomycetaceae bacterium
GGTCGGTTCGCTCTGGGCGATCCTCGGTCTCGGCTTCGTGGTCGGCAGCCTCGGGGTGGCCAACACCGTGACGATGAACGTGCTGGAAAAACGGCGAACGCTCGGCCTGCTGCGGGCGGTCGGCATGACCCGCGGCCAGGTGACCCGAATGGTGGTGATCGAAAGCCTGTTGCTGGGGGCAGCCGGGGGGCTGATCGGGCTGTTCGGCGGTGTGACCACCGCCCTGTTCATTCAGCTGGCCAGCCAGCCGCTGCTGGGCCACCCGATTCAGGCGAGCTTTCGGCCCGACGTGGTGGCGGTGAACCTGATGGCTGCGGTGGCAGTCACGGCCGTTGCCGCCTGGCTGCCGGCCCGCCGTGCGGCCGGCCTCGACCTGCTGGAATCGATCTCGGCGGAATAACTTCCACCGCGGGCTGCCCACGCTGGTTTCGCCGCCGCGGGCAGGCTTCAGCCAAATTGTCCGATCGGGTTTCATGCGGGCAAAGCGGTTCGCTCACGCCTGTGCAAGCTCGTCTGCGCACCTGCCGCGTAGAGTTTGCCTGCGGGACGTTCGCAGGACGTGGCGTCTCTCCCGCCGACTGCTCAGGAGCCGCTTTGCGGGTTCCTGTCAGCCGGCTTCACCTGGGAGGACACCATGCAGACTGAAGCCCAGATCTGCTTCGACGACATTCCGATCGACGAGCAGGTACGTGAGGCGGCACTCGACGCCATTGCCGACCTTGAGCGGCTCTCCGATCGCATTACCGGCTGCCATGTGGTGATCTCCCAGCCGCATCGGCATCACCAGCGGGGCCGGCTCTACTCGGTGCGGATCGATCTGTTCGTGCCGGGGGCTGAAATCGTGGTCAACCGCGACCACCACCTCGACCATGCCCATGAAGACGTCCTGGTCGCCCTGCGGGATGCCTTTCTGGTGGCCCGGCGGCTGCTTGAGGATCACCTGCACCGCCTGCGGGGCGAAGAGAAAGCCCATCTGCTGCCGCTGCACGGCCGGGTGACGCAGATCTTTCCGCTGCAGGGGTATGGCTTCATCGAAACTCCCGACGGCCGCGAGGTCTATTTCCACCGTAACGCCGTCACCGACCATGACTACACCATGCTCGACATCGGCAGCAGCGTCACCTTCGGCGAAGAGCAGGGAGAGAAGGGGCCACAAGCGACGTTCGTCCACCTTCACTGACTTTTCCTTCGTCCCGTCACCGGAGCACCGCCATGCCGCTGACCCACACCATTTCGACGTTTGATGTCGAGATTCCCACCACCTCACTGGCTGGCACCCCCAGCCAGCTGCCCGGCCGACTCTGCCTGCCCGAGTCGGCAATTGGCCTGGTTCTCTTCGCCCACGGCAGCGGCAGCAGCCGCCGCAGCCCCCGCAATGCCCACGTGGCCGAGGTCTTGCACGAGGGCTGGATCGGCACGCTGCTGTTCGACCTGCTGACCGAGCAGGAGGCGACCGACCGGGTCAACGTCTTCGACATCAGCCTGCTGGCCGATCGACTGGGTGACGCCATCCGGTTTGTCCGCGAGCACGAGCAGACGGCCGGGCTGCCACTGGGGCTGTTCGGCGCGAGCACCGGAGCGGCGGCGGCGATCGTGGCGGCGGCAGCCGATGCCGACATCGCGGCGGTCGTCTCACGAGGCGGCCGGCCCGACCTGGCCGGCACAGCCCTGCGGCGGCTGCGGGCGCCGACCCTGCTGATCGTCGGCGGGCACGACCCGCAGGTGCTGGCCCTCAACGAGGCGGCCCTCGGTGAACTGCCGGGGCAGAAGCGGATGGCGATCGTCCCGGGGGCGACGCATCTGTTTGAAGAGCCGGGCACCCTCGACGAGGTGGCCCGGCTGGCGGCTGAGTGGTTCGGCCGGCATCTCCGCGGGTAACACGTGTTTCCACGTTTCTGGAAGGGTGACAACCAATGATGTTTCACGATCGTGACGAGGCGGGCTGGCGACTGGTCGAGCGGCTGCGAGGCAGCCGGGTCGAGAAGCCGTTGGTGCTGGCCATCCCCCGGGGTGGGGTCGAGGTGGGGGCGGCGATTGCCCGCGGGCTCGGGGCGGAACTTGATGTGGTCCTCTCCCGCAAGCTGCGATCTCCCCACCAGCCGGAACTGGCGATTGGCGCGGTGACCGAGAACGGTGAGGTCTATCTCAACCATTTCGCCGCAGCGATGACCGACGTCGGCAGCAGCTTTATCGAAGCTGAACGGCGGCGGCAGCTCGACGAGATCGACCGGCGGAAAACCGCCATTCGTGCCGTCCGCCCCCGGGCTGAGATTGCCGGACGGACGGTGATCCTTACCGATGACGGCATCGCCACGGGGGCGACCATGATCGCCGCCCTCAAGATGGTGCGAGCAGCCGGGGCCCGCGAGATCATTGTGGCAGTGCCGGTCGGCGCCCCCGATCGGATCGATGCTCTCCGGCCACTCTGCGACCGGGTGATCTGCCTGTTTGAGCCGATCGACTTCTGGGCAGTGGGCCAGTTCTATCGTCACTTCGAGCAGGTCAGCGACACCCGGGTGATCGAACTGCTCCGCGAGTACGGCCTGCCGGCCACGAAGTGGGAGCATCCAGTCGAGGCCCATGCCTGATTGCCGCCGGCCTCAGCCCTTGATCACCCCGAGGGGCCGCAGCCGGGCGACTTTCAGCGACAGGCCGGCCCGGTGGACAATATCGACCACCACATCGACGTCCTTGTAGGCGGCGGGCTGCTCTTCGGCCAATCCCTCGCGGCTGCGGCTTTTGGCAATGACTCCTTGATCAGCCAGTTCCTTTTGAATGTTACGGCCGCGGGCAGCCCGGGTGGCCGCCGTCCGGCTCAGGCAGCGGCCCGCGCCGTGGCAGGTGGTGCCGAAGGATCGCTCCAGCGCCCGTGGCCCACCCCGCAGCACCCAGCTGGCCCGGCCCATGTCACCCGGAATGATCACCGGCTGACCGACTGCCCGATAGCGGTCGGGAACCTCGGGATGCCCGGCCGGAAAGGCCCGCGTCGCCCCCTTGCGGTGCACGCAGAGAGGCCGGTGGTCGCCGTCGGTGCCATGCTCTTCAATCTTGGCCATGTTGTGGGCGACGTCATAGAGCAGTTCCATGCCGAGGCTCTCCCAGGATCTGCCGAAGATGCGGGCGAAGACCTCGCGGCACTGCCACATCAACAGCTGCCGGTTGCAGAAGGCATAGTTGGCCGCGGCCCGCATCGCCCCGAGGTAGTGCCGGCCTTCGTCGCTCTCCACCGGGGCACAGACCAACTGCCGGTCGGGCAGGTCGATGCCGTACTTTGCCGGGGTGTGCCTGAGGCTGCGAAGGGCGTCGTCGCAGACCTGATAGCCGAGGCCGCGGGAGCCGGAATGAATCAGCAGGCAGACCTGCCCGGTGCTGAGGCCGAAGCTGGCCGCCGCCGCCGGATCTTCCACCCGATCGACCAGCTGCACCTCAATGAAATGGTTGCCCGCTCCCACCGTGCCGCACTGGTCATAGCCCCGGGCGATGGCCCGGTCGCTGACCAGTTCGGGCCGGGGGTCGTCGATGCGGCCAGCTGCCTCGGTGCAGGCGATGTCGGCGGCCGTCGCCAGGCCGCGGTCGGCCAGAAACGGCACGCCCCGGTCCATCAGTTGCCGCAGGTCCTCCGGGCCGAAGTGATACCGCCCCCCCTGCCCCACCCCGACCGGCACATCGCGGATCAGTTGGGCGATCAGCTGCGGCAGCACCGGCTCGACATCGGCGAGCGTCAGGTTGGTCCGCACCAGCCGGACCCCGCAGTTGATGTCATAGCCGACACCTCCGGGTGAGACGACACCGCCGGCGGCCGGGTCGGTTGCGCAGACGCCGCCGATGCAGAAGCCGTAGCCCCAGTGAATGTCGGGCATGGCGAGGCTGGCCCGGACGATGCCTGGCAGGAAGGCGACATTGGCGACCTGTTCAGGAGCCCGGTCACTGGTTAACAGCGGCAGCAACCGCTCATCGGCAAAGATCAGCCCGTCGACCAGCATGCCTGGCTTGTAGGATTTTGGGATCCGATAGGTGCAGTCATCGACCGGCTCCAGCGGGCCGTCAAAGCGGCGGTCGGCGGCAGCGATGGAGGCGGGCATGGCAC
>CALAZQ010000590.1 GCA_937926325.1 uncultured Planctomycetaceae bacterium
TGTGAGAGCGGATTGGCAGACGAAGCCTGCCTGATATCCTTCGGCAGCCGTGGCAACCGGACGTTGTTGTGCGTTGCGAAGGCTGCGCGAACCTCAGGTGACATCTCTGTGAGACCTGTCAGGTGCAGCCTGCCCGGGTGCTTGGCCAGAGCCGCTGCGGTTTCGGGGGTGAGTGCGGTGACGCCCTTCAGAACCAACTCACCCGGAAAGGTCGCCAATGCGGTGGCGGCGGCTGTGGAAATCGACGACAGCCCGTTGAGAACAAGTGTGCCTGACCGCTTGGCCAAGGCCGCAGCGACCGGCGGATCGATCGTGGTCAGGCCATTGAGCACCAGCACGCCCTGATGCCCTGTCAAGGCAGCTGCCGTCTCCTGCGTGAGGCTCTCAATCCGATCAAGCCGCAAGACCGAAGCAGCCTGATCACGCCTTCGGTGAACGACGCCTGGCCGAGTCCGATCTTCGGCGACTCCCTTGTTGGTCGCCAGGATGGCAGCGATCTCCGGGCTGAGGTCAGTCAGCCCGAGTCGCAGTTCTCCCCACTGGCCGGCCAGCTTTTCAGCGAGCGGCACTGAGGTGAGCTGCTCAAGGCTGTGCAGCAGCACTTTGCCGTCGTGCGCCGCCAACGCCTCGGCAGCCTCCGGTGCCAACTCCCGCAACCCATTGAGCCGCAGATCTGCCCGGCCAAAGACGGCGACCGGCTGGTGCCTGGCCAGCGCTGCCGCTGTCGGTGCATCGAGTGTTGTCAGCCCGTTGAGTGACACCGCACCCATGGTCTCACTGATCACCGCCGCCACCTCGGGGTCGAGCGTTTTCAGATTGTCCAGCGGCAGCCAGACCCCATGCAGGTCGTGGTACAACGGTGGTGGGTTCGCGATCAGCTTCCGGGCCTCAGCGACCGTCAGCGACTCGGGCACGGCCTGATCGGCAATCGCTGGACCAGCCCCACCAACCGCCAGGAGCACTACCAGGGCCAAGCCCCACCGCCACCGCAACGACGTCTTCATTTCTGTGTCCAGAGTTCGCTTTCGCAGCAGAGCAGCACCAGTTCCCGCAGCCGGTAGCCGTTGGCCGCTGCCCGGGTCACGATGCTGCGAATTGCCGGCCTGTCCACCACGGTCAGTTCCCGACCCAGGGCATGGATCAGCAGCTTTTCAACCAGGCAGCGAACGACCTGTGGCTGCAGATCGAGCAGAATCGCCTTGAATTCTCCGATGTCCTTGAACGAGCGGCCGGCGAACACGCCGCTGGAATCAATTGGCAGGGCCTGCTTGCCATTGACGTAGTGGCCCCGCCAGGTGCCGATGGCGTTGAAGGCCTCGAGCGCGAAGCCGGGTGGGTCGATCTGCCGATGGCAGCTCAGGCAGGCGGGGTTGTCGCGATGCTTCTGCAGCCGATCGCGAATCGTGGTGGTCCCGCGGATATCGGGCTCGATGATCGGCACGTCGGGTGGGGGCGGTGACGGAGGGGCTCCCAGAATATTCTCCAGCACCCAGGCACCGCGGATCACCGGAGAGGTATCGACGCCATTCGCCGTGAGCGTGAGCACCGCAGCCTGCCCGAGCAGGCCACCCCGGCGACGATCCGGCAGGCTGACCCGCACAAACCCGGTAGAGGGGGCCTGCCCGGCGGCATCTGGCTGGAGGTCAGCCGCTGTCAGCCCCGCAATCGGCTCGCCGAGCCGAGCCTGCGCGGCCTGCCAGTCGAGCCCATAGTGCTTGGCAAGCTGCCGATTGACAAAGGTGTAGTCAGCGTCGAGGAAGTCGGCGACAGGTCCGTTGGTCTGCAGCAAATGTTTGAAGAACAGGTGTGTTTCCCGCCGCATGGCCGGCTCGAGTTGGTCATCGAAGTAGACCGGAAAGACCGGGGCCATCGTGCCGAGCTTTCGCAGCTCGAGCCAGCCATCAAGGAAGGCCGACACAAACCGGTCACTGCGGGGATCGGCGAGCAACCGCTCGGCCTCTTCCCGCCGGGCCTGCGGCGACTGCAATTCGTCACGGGCTGCCCGGGTCAGCAGTTGTTTGTCCGGGAGTGAGGACCAGAGAAAATAGGAGAGCCGGCTGGCGATCTCATAGCTGGTGAGTTGGTCGTTGCGTTCCTCCCGATAGAGAAACTCAGGCGTACAGAGGACTGCCTTGAGCCCCCGCTTGATTGCTGACTGGGCCGCCTGCTCAGCGGTCGCACCGGCCGCACTGGCTGCCTGTTCGGCCGTCTCGACCAGCCGGTTGATCGAAGCCACCTCAGCCGCCTGCACCGGCCGCCGCCAGGCCCGCTCGGCAAAGCCCCGCAGCACCTCCCCGGCAGCGGCCGAGGTGTAGGGCTGATCGCCGAAGATCGCCCGATGACTCGGCGGCGGCCACTGCTCATGGATTGGTCCATCACATGCGATCTGGTGGATTCTGATGCGGGGGGTCTCGAAGAAGAGCAGATGAAACCAGTCGCCTGAGTAGTTGGCTGCTTCGTAGGCAGCGAGCTGCTCTTTGTCGAGCAGGGTATAAATGTTTTCTTTGACGTATTGCACCAGCCGGTAGTTGCTGCCGGTGGGGCCGTTGGGAAAGCTGAATTTGGGGAACTGCCCCTGCTCAAGCCAGACCCGCGCCTCAAGCCAGGTTGGCGTGTCGTCGGGCACATCCCAGGTGGCCAGCAGACGGTCACTGCTGCGGTGCTGTACGAGGGCCTGGGTGACCGCATCTTTGTTGGCTGGGTCGATGCCTGCGAGGGTGCCCGCCTCAAGCACCAGCCGCAGTGGCTGATTCGGATCAAATAGCGACGTGCCTCCGAACATCTTTTTATGATCGATGTCGGCATCGCGAAACTTGGCCTCGGCGAGGACGCGTACGCTGTACCAGCCCGACACCGGCACACCTTCGCGGAGATCCTCGACGGGCAGCCACCGACCCCGGTAGAAGAGTGATTGATAGGGCTGCGGCTGACGCAGCCGCCGGGAGTAATACATTCGCTCACCATAGGCGATGCCCAGCGACGTCCGGTCAAAGGGTGGCTCAAGCGACCACTGCTGCTCTTCCGGCTGCGGCTCAAAGTGAACGGCCCGGCCGACGACGTCATCGGCCGCATCGAGATAGTGCCGCAGCAAAAAGCCCGACGTCACCAGGGCCTCGCCACTGGAGGCGAAGCCATGGGTCAGGGTATCGGCAGGAAACTCGGTTGTCGGGTCGCGGCTGCTGAGATCGATGTGCAGGAGGTCCCCGATGGTGTGACGATATTCCTCGCGGTTGAGCCGCCGCAGGACAGCTGACCGGTCGCTCGGCTGCTGCCGTGCATGGGCCACCACCGCGTGTTCGAGCGCTCGCCCGACGGTATCCCTCCGCTCAGCCGCCGGCTGGGACATGTCAGGCGGCGGCATGGTCCCCCGCTCAATCTGCTCGAGCACCCGCAGCCAGTCGGCCGCGGTGGCGGTGGTCACCGCCGCGCCGAGCGACTCAATCGACACCCCCCCTTCTCGACCGGCATCGTCGTGGCAGTCGAGGCAATAGCTGGCGACAAACTCCCTGACCGTCGAATCGACTGCCACGGACTGACCGGTGGCAGCATGACACCAGGCCGGCAGGGCAGCAACCAGCAGGGCCACCATCAGACAGAACCCCGCCAGCCTCATGCCAAGGCCTCGATCGTCCCCGTACTCGGCCCGAAGCGGTCGGCAGCGACGCCAAACCGCTGAGCGAGCGTGAGGTAGAGGTTGCTCAGTGGCACCCGTCGGCCCTCGGCGGCCGGCATGGTGACGTGGGTCTGATGCCGATGCCCACCACCGGCTACCAGCACTGGCAGGCTCTTATTGGTGTGGGCGCTCCCATCACTCATGCCGCTGCCAAAGAGCACGTGCGTGGTGTCGAGCAGGTCAGACGCTCGCAGCTTGCCGAGAAACCGAGCCAGTTGCTGCAACTGATACCGCTCCACCTTCCGCATGCCGGCCATGAGGGTCGGGTCCTTCCCGTGATGCGAATAGCCGTGATAGCCCTTTTCTTCGATCCCCATCGCACCGGTATCGAACGAGCCAGGAATTTCGATCGTCGCCACGCGGGTCGAGTCGGTCTCGAGGGCGAGGGCAACCAGGTCGAACAAAATCGGCAGTTGCTGGCTGACCGTGCCATCCTGCGGTTCGGCCATCTCGACCTGGGGACGGGGCCGCGACAGCCAGGCCTTTTCGCGGGCAAGCGACTGCTCAACCTCGCGGATGGCGGTGAAGTATTGATCAAGCTTGTGCCGGTCGCGGCTGCTGAGCCGGCCGTTGATTGACTGCGCCTGACCCTGCACTGCATCGAGAATGGAAGCCTGCTCGTCATAGCGCAGGCTGCGAGTGGCCGTCTGCTCGGCAGGCTCTTCGATAAACAGCAGGCGAAACACCCGCGACACCTGCTGGACCGGCGGCACCATCACACCGCTGCTGGTCCACGACAGTTCCACCCCGCCGCCACCAACCGGGCCGGCCGCCGTATTGAGCACCGGAAACCGGGTCTGGCCGGCAACATGACGGGCCAAGAACTGATCGAGCGAGACGTTGCCCTCCGGCATGCCCGACGCCTCGCTGGAAAGCACACCAGAGAGGAAGGTGTGGGTGGCCCCATGGCCGCTGGAAAAACCGTGGTCGAGGTTCGAGAAAACGGTGAAATCGCCACGGAATTCTTCCAGCACCGCAAGGTTTGCCGGCAGGGCCGCCGCGGGGCCATCCGCAGCCGGAAAAAATGCGTCGTGAATCATCCCAAACGGATTGGCGACACAGACGAATCGCTGGACGGCGGCTGGTTCTGCCCCGCGGGCAAATGTCTCCAGCCAGGGAAGCGCAACCGACGCCAACCCCGACTTCAGGACCAGGCGGCGGGAGAACCGATTGGAATGACCTGCCATGGTGTCCTCAAAACCGCACCCG
>CALAZQ010000591.1 GCA_937926325.1 uncultured Planctomycetaceae bacterium
ACGCTCACCTGGGGCGGAGTACCGAGGCAGTGACGATGAAGCATTGCCCGCTGCATCGACGAATACGTCGGTGCTCCGCGAATGCGTCAACGCTGCCTCATCCACAACCTCACCGCCAGTTCCTGCATTGACGGCATACGAGAGCCCGCCATCAACGGTCATGCCCGACACGGCCGTCGGACAGAGAAACACCGACACCCGCTTGTCGCGCACGGTCGCCCAAGGCTCGACAGTCGTCGCATCCGTGTCGTACTGGTCATACCAGTCGAAAAGTTCGTTGTTTCCGAACTCTGGCAGAATCTTCACTGTCCAAGACACGCAAGCATTCGGTGCACTCGTGTCATCACTCTGGAGGTTATCGGGCTCAACTTCCGGATCGTCGAAAGCATTAGAAAACGCCTGAATAGTGTCCCGCCAGCCCGGCAAACGATTATTCGTTGTCTCGTGGTGGATGAGAGCGGTGCCGATTTCTTTTAAGTTGTTCATGCAAGAAGATCGTCGGGCCGTCTCCCGGACGACCGCAACCGCTGGCAGCAGGAGCCCGACAAGGATGCCGATGATTGCGATCGTCACCAGCAACTCAATCAACGTAAAACCACCCTCAGGCCACAAGCGCTTCAGCGAAAACGTCAAACTTTCCGCAGAGCGACTACTCGCCGACTGGACAGGTTTTGACTGAGTGGGGGTGCGCAGACGTGGAATGTAGGCCACAAAAAATCCGGCTGTGGATAGACGATGGTTCATCAAAGAGAGACTGGGCGGGTTCGCCCTGACGCACGGTGATCCCTGACCGGTGAAGGTTCAAGATCCTCTCGCACCTGAATCATCGTTTTTTCGACCGAGGCAGGTCGAGTTAGATTTCGATGAGCGACTTAATGGTTCCCCGCATAAGCGGTTCTCCTCGCGAAGCCTTCACTTTCGATTAGCTTTCGCTGCTTAGAGACCCGTTCGTTTTCGTTGGTTTCCCGAGTAGACTCACGACCGTAAGGTGGCGTACTCGAAGAACTCTGCCCGAGTCGGGCGTGCTGTCGGGCTCCACTTTTCTGGAGATTCATTTAAGCGGCAGCATGAGCAGTTTCTTAGTCTTCCCGCTGGCTTTTCTGGCCATCCTCGACCTCCCGTCGTTCTACGGATTCCCCGTTGTCGGGTTACTGCTGCTCCTGTCGTTTCTCCTCCTTGCAGCAGCCACGATCGGCTTCGCGGTCTGGATGGGCAAACAGCATCAGGAATACGGAATCCCCAACACAGAATGGTGGTTTCTCAGTATTTCGGGCGTGCTGGCTGGCCTGTTGTTCGGGACTTCCCAAATTGGCCTGATCTTCATGCCCCTACCCGCAGTCGCGCTCGGCGTCTTGGCCTACCTGTTCCTCAAAGAACGAGACAAGCGGGTTGAGAAATCAAAACGGATTCTCACCAAAGATTTTGTCGCCAACCTGCGGCAAGCGATGGCCGACGCCCGGGGCAAACGCGAAGTCGCTGCCCAAGCCAACAAGGCCCCCAAAAAGCCAATCAAGCAACAAATCAAGGACTTCTTCGAAAAGCTTTCCAAGAAGGCGGCAGCCAAAAAAGGAAACCGACGGAAGGGCGGCGGCGGGGATACCCCCATCGAACTGCCAAGTTTTGTGCTGCTGAAAAAAGACGGCTCGCTGGCCATGGCCGCCGACCAGGACGAGGCAGAAATGTCGGAAAACGTGGTCACCATGCGGCGGATTCTTATGAACGCCATGCGGCGGGGGGCAACCGATGTCCACATGGAACCGCAGGACAAGCAATATGCGGTGCGGTTCCGGGTCGATGGAATCCTGGAAGGCACCGAGGAGTTGCCCATGTCGGCCGGCCGGGGGGCCATTTCGGCAATGAAGGTCGTCTCCGACATGGACATTGCCGAGCGCCGCCGGCCCCAGGACGGCGGATTCGCCGCTGTTTTTGAAAAGACGAAGTTCGACATCCGGGCCGCCTGCAGCCCGACCAGCTACGGCGAAAAAATGGTGTTGCGGCTGCTCAATTCGTCGGGTGGCGTGATGTCAGCCGGACTCGGGAATATCGGTCTGCGAAGCCAGATTCTCGAACCGCTACGGGAAGTCATTCATAAGCCCTATGGCATGTTTCTGGTGACCGGGCCGACCGGGTCGGGTAAAACCACAACCTGCTACGCATCCCTGAGCGAGATCGATGCGAAG
>CALAZQ010000592.1 GCA_937926325.1 uncultured Planctomycetaceae bacterium
GTCAGCTGTGCATCCGCGGCCGCGGATCTCCCTCGGTGATGATCTCGGCCTCCCGTGACGCCAGCCAGTGCAGCCGATCGCGGACGGTGGCCTCGGGGGCCAGTTCGCAGGCCAGCCGCACATAGGTGGCATGGTGCCGGGCCTCTGATTCAAACAAGCCGCCGTAGAAGGCCGCCAGCTCCTCATCCTGCACATGGTCTTTCAGCAGCGAAAACCGCTCGCAGCTGCGGGCCTCAATCAGCCCGGCCACCAGCAGTCGGTCAACCGCCCGATCAGGCTCACCCTTGCGGATCAGCTCGTGCAGTCGGGGCCCGTAGTGGCTCGGCGCGAGTTTGCGAAACTGGATGCCCCGTCGCTCAAGGAGGTCGAGCACCAGCCGGAAGTGCTCCAGCTCTTCATTCACAATTTCGGTCATTGCCCGGGCGAGGTTCGTGTTGTCGACGTAGGCGAACAACAGGTTCATCGCCACGCCGGCCGCTTTTTTCTCGCAGTGGGCATGGTCGATCAGGATCTCTTCCAGACCGGTATCAACTTGGGTGAACCAGCGGTCGGCTGTGGGGACTTGCAGGCTGAGCATGGGTCATGTTCGGGTGGCAGGCTGACGCGTTGAGTGTCATCATACAGCTCAGACGCAGGCCGGTCCTGCGGCCGTGGCAGACACTCTCAGCTTCACTCTCTAGAAAGGCCACCGCCATGATCGCCTTCGACAAATCATCCGACGCAGCCGGCCGGCCCGCCGACCGCAACCTGCTCGGCGAGCCGCTGATCCCCTGCTCGACCGAGCCGCTGACCGGCTTCTTCCGGGACGGCAGCTGCCGCACCTGCGCGGAGGACACCGGCTCGCACACCGTCTGTGCCGTGATGACCGAGGCCTTTCTCGACTTCACCGTGAAGGCGGGCAACGATCTGGTGACGCCCCGGCCGGAATACAGCTTTCCGGGGCTGTTGCCGGGCGACCGCTGGTGCCTCTGTGCCGCCCGCTGGCTGGAGGCCCTGCAGGCCGGCTGTGGGCCGCCGGTGGTGCTCGAGGCGACCAGCGAAAAGGCGCTCGAGATCGTTCCCTTTGAACTGCTCAAGCAGCATGCCGTCGCGACGGAGTGAAGGACAATCGCTGCAGAATCGGCCGACCATGACCCGTTCAAATGCTGCCTGTAGCTGCGAGTGAAAGAGCACGCCGGGTTGCGCTGGAACGACTGCGATACAATCCAAAAAGGTTGTATTTGTTCAGTTTGTCGCCGCCAGCACACGGTACGTCCCGGAACGCATGAGGAAAGGTCGCAACCATGAATCACTTCTGCCGACCCAGCACCCTGGTCATCGCCGGCGGCTTGGCCGTCTGGCTGGCCGCCAGTAGCCAGGCTGCCGAGACGTTGCCGCTCTGGGATGGTCCCGCTCCGAAGGCGGCCGCGGCACCGGCCGAGCCGCAGCCATTTCTTGACGTCTCTCTGCCGGCTGAGGGTAAGGCCAACGGGTCAGCCATGGTGATCTGCCCTGGCGGTGGCTACGGCGGCTTGGCGCTCGGCCACGAGGGACAAGAGGTGGCCCAGTGGTGCAACGCCAATGGCACCGCTGCCTTTGTGCTGCACTACCGGCTCGGCCGGCAGGGGCATCACTATCCGACCCAGCTGGTCGACGTGCAGCGGGCGATCCGGCTGGTCCGATCAAAAGCGGATCAGTATGGCATCGACCCCCACCGCCTCGGCATCATGGGCTTCTCTGCCGGTGGTCACCTCGCCTCGATGGCAGCGACGCTGTTCAAGGAACAGCCAAGCCTGCCGGGCCCGGAACCAGATGCCGTCGATGCAGTCAGTGCCCGGCCCGATCTGGCGGTGCTCTGCTATCCGGTCATTGCCCTCAACGCTCCGCACACCCATCGGGGCTCACGGAAGAATCTGCTCGGACCGGCCGACAGCGATGCCCTAGCCGAGCAGCTCAGCACCGACCGCCGCGTGACGGCCGAGACACCCCCCACCTTTCTCTTTCAGACCGACGCAGACACCGGCGTGCCTGCCGAGAACGCGGTCGGTTTCTATCTGGCCTGTCGGCGGGCTGGCGTGCCGGCTGAGCTGCACATCTACCAGCCGGGCCGGCACGGCATCGGCCTGGCGACCAAACTGCCGTCGGTCTCCAGCTGGCCCGACCGCCTGCGGGACTGGCTGCGCGACCGGGGGTTCTTCAC
>CALAZQ010000593.1 GCA_937926325.1 uncultured Planctomycetaceae bacterium
CGCCGGGGCCATGCCTATGCCAATGCCGACCGCTTTGACTCGGTCTATGACCGCAGCCGCACGGTCTCCGACGGCCGCTATCGCTACACCAAAAATTTCGTCACCGAGCTGCCCTACATCATTCGCAACGCCTATCGCGAACAGCTACCGATGACGGCCGAACTCTACGCCCTGGAAACAGCCGGGCCGCAGAACCCCGCCCAGTGGCAGATGGCAGCAACGGTGCGGCCGGCAGAAGAGTTTTACGACTCACAGGCGGATCCCTGGGAAGTGAAAAATCTGATTGATGCCCCCGAGCAGCAACAACGCATCACCGCGCTCCGCCAACACCTTGAGGCCTGGATTGCCGACACCGGGGACCTCGGCTTTGTGCTCCCCGAGACGAAGCTGGTCCGGGAAAACATCTGGCCGCCAGACGGTAAACAACCGACAACACCGCCGGCTGAGATCGACGAAAAAGTGCTCAGCCGCGACGGGGAGATGTTTTTCCGGGTCAGCCTCTCCTGCCCCGAGCCCGGGGCCTCGATCGGTTACCGTCTGAGCGAAACAAAACAATACGCCGGCCCCTGGCAGGTCTACACCGGCCCGTTTGACGTGCCGGGGAACCGGCGGTTTATCGAGGTGCAGACCCACCGGATCGGTCACCGGCCAGCAACCAATGGGGCCTTCCTGGGCCGTGAGTGATCGTCCTGCAGAGGATGATCAGGGCCGCAGGGCAGTCAGATCAAGCCTGTCGCCCAGCTCCTGCTGCAGGGCAACCAGCCGATCAAACAGCTCAACCAGCCGCTTGGCATGCTCCGGTCGGTCGGCCAGGTCGACCGCCTCATCGGGATCGTCAACGAGGCAAAAGAGCCTGAGCAGCTTGGCCTGGGGATAGGCGATCAGTTTCCAGCCGTCGTGGCTGATTGAGCGTTGGCTTTGTAAGTAGCTGCCATAGATCGACTCATAGGGCGGTGCCGAGGGCTTGGCTGAGGCACCAGTCAGCCGCGGCAGCAGGCTCTGGAAAAAGACATGCTCCGGCCGCTCGGCCCCGGCCAATTCCAGAGTGGTTGGCATCACATCCTGCAGATAGATCGGCGTCGGGTCAGTCTTGCCAGCCGCCACTCCCGGCCCGACAACCACGAACGGCACCCGAATCGAGTGGTCGTACTGATTCTGCTTGCCCATCAGGCCGTGGTGCCCCACTGCCAGCCCGTGATCGGCCGTGAAGAAGATCCAGGTATTGTCAGCCTGTCCCGAGGCCTCAAGGGCATCGAGGATGCGACCAATCTGATCATCGAGGTGTGTCACCAGAGCGTAGTATTCGCGGCGGTGGACCTTCACCGCCCGCTCGGTACGGGGAAACGGGGCCAGCTTTTCATCCCGCAGGCCCCGGCCTGCCCCGATCGCGGCGGCGTGAGGATACTCAGCGAGAAACGGCTCAGGCAGGCCAATCCGTTCGACCGGATAGCGGTCGAGGTATTCCTGCGGCGACTGTCGGGGATCGTGCGGGGCATTGAAGGCGACGTAGAAGAAGGCCGGGGCAGGCTGCTGGCTGGCCTGACCAAGAAAGTCGATTGCGTCGTCGGCCGTCACCTCACTCCAGTGGCGGCCCCCTTCCCAGAAGCCACCGAGGCTCGTGTCGGTGGGGCTCCAGCGGTCTTCACCCACAGCCGGCGGACGGTTGTAGGACGAGGCAACCGTTTTCGGCATACCAGGCCGCACATGCCGGGCCACATCAAAGCATTTGGCGGCGTCAGTACGAATGTGCCACTTGCCGGTCATGAAGGTCTGGTAGCCGGCCGCCTTGAGCAGCTGCGGCCAGAGCACGCCAGCCCGCCGCTCTTTGTCGGTTGTGTTGTAGATGCTGTTGGCATCCCAGACGCTGCGGCCGGTGATCAGCATGGTGCGACTGGCCACACAGACCGCCCCGCTCCACGAGCCCATGTTGTAGGCATGGCTGAACCGGGTGCCGCGGGCGGCCAGCCGGTCGAGGTTGGGGGTGTCGATGTCGGTTCGCCCGGCAGCCCGGATCGCCTCATAGGTCATGTCGTCGGCGAACAGGAACAGCACATGGGGCCGCGAACCGGCCGCAGCCGGCAGCTCTGCCATCCCAGTCCCGCCGGCCAATGCCAAAACCACTGCAGCCGTGGCTCGAGCGACAGCTCTGTTCTTCCAGAACATCTCTTCCTCCTGTTGTCGGACCACAACCGCTATGGCACCATCATACCGCAGCGGTGGGCTCACACGGCCTTCAACAGCTTTTACCCCCGATCGCATGATGCTGCATCATGCCGCCGACGCGATCGGCACTCAGGAACACTCAATGAACAAAGCCACTGCCATTCAAGGCATCCTCACTCCCCACATGGTGCCGCTTGATGCCGC
>CALAZQ010000594.1 GCA_937926325.1 uncultured Planctomycetaceae bacterium
AGACGGCTCTCGGGTCACCTGGATGGCTGATCGCCCGTCGTAGGCCTCTAAAACCGTCGCCAGCCAAGGGGTTTTCCACGCCAGAGCCTACACCCGCTTCACCATCACGTAGTCGTCCATTACGTATCCGCTTCCAATATCAAACACGGCTTCCCGGACGACCTCGAATCCCGCTGCCCGATAGAACGCGAGACCGCATGGGCGTCGGCCACAAACCGACGGTGGTGGACTGTGGAATCAACGACAGCCTGTTCCATCGACTCCGCACTTCTCCGGTGCAAGGCAGGCCGTGTGCTTGGTGCCGAGTGGAAAGGCAGCCCGGACGGCGTGACTTCCATGCCGCCGATGGGGTACTGGGAAATCACCCCCTGCTCATACTCGACCTCCATGGGCAGGTCGTCGGACTCCAGGAGCGGGCCGGCGACTCGCATGATCCCCGCCAGTTTCGTGGTCTCCAACCGGTGGTCTTCGTCGTTGGCCGCCCAGACCTGCAGCACGCACGCCGTCGAGGACCGAACCGTGCCGCCGCAGTCGATGAAGTCCTTCTGAACCTTGCCGACCTCCGTGATGTGGTAGTGGGCGGGCACGATTTGTCCGGCAGCATCCAGTGCATCTTCACGTCGGGGTTGGTATCAAGCGCCCGGCAGAATTCGTTCACCGTCATCAGCAGGTCCTCGTCGGTAGTCCTCCCCAGAAAGAAAATCAGCCCGCCAGATGTCCACCTTGATCACAACCGACACTTCGATGAACACCGGCCAGACCAGTTCTCACCAGTCAACTACCCAACCCGCAACCTCGCCGAAAATCGAAATCGAACGCTCCGCCGCCCAGAGACTCAGCACCACTATGGCCGCCGTTTTCAACCGCCGTTAACAGACATCTGCGGTTCGGGGAAAAACCAGTCCATGGCCAGGCGACCTTATGGCCTTGGGGGGATGTGCCGCTGCCCTGCAGTCTTATTCAACATCTTCGGGCGCGAAGGCCGATTACGCCAATCTTGAGGGAGTTGCGGCCGGTGGGGTGCATGGGGCGGCCGTCATTCGCGACACAAAGGGAACGCAATGCGTCGGACACCATGGCGGCATCGATCCTGGGTGATTGTCGCGTTGTCGGGGGCTGTCTTGCTACCGAGGCTGGCTGCCTGCGGCGCTGATTCCCCTCCCGCACTCCACCTCGGTGCCTTCGCCCCGTGGGACGATCGTGGGGTGAGCCCTGGCGACACCGACGCCATCGTCGCGGTTGACGAGCAGCCGTCACTCGCTTATCTCCCTCCCGTGACAAGCGTCGGCCGTGAGGTGTTCGCTCCCTCAGATCGACGATTCTACCTAACGAGCATCGTCGGCGGCTCGTTCCTGGCCGTGAGCCCAGACAACGCGCCATCCTCATGCATCACTGGGGGCGCCGCTGCGGGCTTGGCGCTCGAGCGATCCGATGGGCGGATTCGCCTGGAAACCGAGGGCCGATACCGAAGCTTCATCGAACAGACGTACCTCGGATTCAATGAAAACTTCTCGCCACGTAACCCGAATCCGGTCGGCATTGTGCAGGCGAAGAACCTTGGCGGCTGGTCCGTGCTGGCCAACGTGTGGCGCGATTTTCGTCTCAATGATCGCTTCGATCTCTACGGCGGTGGTGGCATCGGTGCTACCGGCTATCAGCTCTCGTTCCAGCAGATCGACACGGTAAGACCTGTTCCCGCCACCACCCGTTATGACACGGGGTTCGCATGGCAGATCGGTGTGGGTGGAATCTGGAACGTGAGCGAACGAGTCGCCGTCGATGCGAGTTATCGCTTTTTCGGGACTGGGTATACCATCACGCGGGCGAGCCTCGTCGCCGGATTCCCACGGAACGAAATCCTCATCTCCCTACGGATTTACGAGCCGTTTCGCGGGCTGGTGCGGTGACGCACCTCGTTCCTCAACCCGAATATCCCCAGTTGGACCGGGACGCGGGCGGAAGTTCGCGCGGCCGGGAGCCAATGGCGTCGTCGAACTCACGCCGTTTGAGTGCCTCGACCGGCTCGCCGATCTCGTCCCGCCGCCGCAGAAGCACCGGCATCGCGAACACGGGGTGTTCGCCCCGAATCACAAGCTCAGGCGGGCGGTGACGGCGCTGGCAATCGGGAACATCGGCAAGCATCGCGATGCCATCCACAGCCTCTGACCGCTACAGGACGCGATGTCACGACAAAGCCGCGAGGCCACCGGACTCGGAGAGAGTCCGCGCAATCGCCAGAAAAATGCCGCTCCGGCGGGTGGAGGCACGCGGGCTGGGAAAGGCCTCGTGCGGGCCTTCCCTCGGTTCGCTTGCACTCGCCTCGGTCAGGCACGCACCGGCGATTTACAGAAAGAATGTTGCACTAAC
>CALAZQ010000595.1 GCA_937926325.1 uncultured Planctomycetaceae bacterium
GCCGTGTATCGCCTCATGGAACGGCTTGAGGTGGCCTATGTAGAGCTCGGCTCGATTGACGCCAACGTAGCCACCGCCACCGCCTACCATCGACTTCTCTGGATCCATCCGTTCACCGACGGTAACGGTCGGGTGGCGCGGCTGATGTCTCATGCCATGCTGCAGGACGCGCTCTCCACGGGCGGCATCTGGTCGATCGCCCGCGGACTTGCCCGCCGCGAAGCTGAATCCAAAGAGCATCTGGAACGATGTGACGACCGTCGGCACGGTGATCTCGACGGCCGTGGCAATCTCAGCACGGAGTCGTCACGTCGGCCTCGCCACGCGCGCCGTTGCATTTTGCGTTCCCGACCGCATTGGCGCCCGAGTGGATGCCCGGGCTGTTTCCGGACAGACCGACCACCTGATGTCCTCCAAAATCTTCATGCGAGGGTTGGGAGAGATTCCTCGTGCCTTGACACGGGCCACGGTTTTCACGGCCACGGCACCTGCCGGCCCACAGATCAGTTCCCCGGCGGTGATCGCGGCGGTTATATCGCCTTCGTACGCGGCCTTTCGACAAGCCTTCCGGTGATGTATTTGTGGAGGATGCTCGCGATGAGCGTCTGGTACGGGAGCCCCTCCTCGATCGCCGCCTTTTGGAAATGCGCCAGATCCCGAGATGTCATGCGGATATTGACCCGCCTATCTTTGCGAACCGTTGCCCGTGCAGCGGCCTCGAGGTCCTTTTTCGCCCTGGCAAGCTGCCTGCTGCCCCGCCACTCACCGCGTTCGATCGATGCGACGAGATCGGCTTCTTCCTTCGTGAGTTTCATGAGCTCTTTCCTCCAAAATAGTGCTTTGTCATCTTCCTGCTCGGAATGATCGTTTTGAGAAACCAGACGTCGCCATCCGTGACGAACGGGACGACGAACGCATAGCCCTCGACATCAACGACCATCACCTGCTGGCCCGGATAGGCCTCCGGCCTGGGGTGGTCGAGCACGTCGAGAAGGCCACCGGCAGCGACGTGGAAGACGATGTCTTCAAACGAAACGCCCCTTTCTTCCTTGAGCGTGGCACTCTTGGCATCGTTCCAATCAAAACGCATGATCTGCTAATTCTATGCCATTGTGTGCATTTTGGCAACACATCTTGGCGTTGAAGAAAAATGGCATGCCGCGAAAACACGTCACACTCCCTTGATCAACGGGCCCAACCCGGACCGCGGTTGTAGGCTGAGCATTGGCGTTACTTCCCCCGAGCGGCCGTCATGAGTTGAACGACGTTTGTCGTGCGAAGGGATCACCAGATCGCTGGACACTCTCTGATGTGGAGAAGCGTTGCCACATTCCTCTGCCTGCCCGGAGCCTTCATGGCCGCGGCGGCGGATCTCGACACGCGACGGGCGGCCGTGGTGACGGAACTCGACACGCTGCCGCCGTTGCTGGCATCGCCCCAGACCTGCCAGCGGATCGGATTTCATGGCGTCGCCGCCGACCCGGCTTGGGTGGTGATCGATCTCGGCCGCACAGTCACTCCCGAACGAGTGGCTTTGTTTCCAGCGCGGCTGCCCGGGGCCGGGGCTGCGCGAAGCGGGTTTCCATCTGCGTTTACCGTTGAGATCTCTGATGATCCGTCGTTTGCCAATAAGGTGCAAATCGCCGAGTGGCGGGAGTCAGAGCCCGGGGATGGCGAACATCTTCCTTTTTGGATGGCAGAGGGCAACGGGGCCGCGGGTCGCTACCTGCGGATCGTGGTCACCGGATTTAGCGTCGGCCTGGGGGGCAACCGGTTTTTCCGGTTTGGGGAAATCGTGGTCCTGGCAGACGGGCAAAATGCCGCGCTAAAATCCGCTGTCGAAGCCTCCGCTTCGCTCGACAGCGCCCGCCGTTGGGAGCCGCTCAATCTCACCGATGGCTACTTCTGGTGCCTGCCACTGCGGGCCGCGGGCGGCTCAGCCACAAGCGGTGGCCGTACCCAGATCGTCTCTTCACCGGTCGTCGGGGGGAAGAGGTGGCTCGAGGTCGACCTTGGCAAGCCTGAGCCGATCGACGAAGTCCATCTCGTGCCTGCCCATCCCGCGAGTCTGGCCGACTTGCCCGGGTACGGCTTCCCGCCGAACTTTCAGGTGCTTGCCGATTCTGAAACACCGTCCTCGCAGGTGCTGCTGAATGAGCTTGAACCAAGATACCCGGCGGAGGCGTTGCCCAACCCCGGCGCGGCCCAGCTTATGCTTGCGACCCGCGGCCTTGTCGCCCGGCGGATACGGCTCACTGCCGAAACCTTATGGCGAATCGGCCCAGGAAGCCTCGAAGGTGGTCGAGAATTTGTCCTTGCCCTCGCCGAACTCCAGTGCTGGCGGGATGGCCGGAATCTGGCGGCTGGCAAGCCTGTGGCCATCAGTGATGCGGCCGAAGGGGACGGCTGGTCGGCGGCGGCGGTGACCGACGGCTTTTCCAGCCGCCACGCCCTGCTCGACTGGAAGACCTGGCTCGACGGCCTCGCGCAGCGCGTGGAACTGGAAGCGGAGCTGGCGACGATCGACGAAACGCTCGCGCGGCGGCGAGAAGACCGCCTGCAACAGCTGCTCACGGTGGCCGTGGGTTCGCTCGTCGCCCTGGCGCTCGCCGGGATCGCCGCGATTCTCTGGCTGCGGGCGGCGGCGGCACGACGGCTCACCGCCCTCCAGCGGCAGCTGGCCCGCGACCTCCACGACGAAATCGGTGCGAGCCTGAGCGAGCTTGCGATCCAGAGCGACCTCGCCCGGCAGCAGCAGGCCCGGCAACTCGACACCGGACCACGGCTCGCGGAGATTGCCGCGACCGCCCGGGAGACGCTCGACCACATGCGCGACGTGATCTGGCTGCTCGTGCCCAAGGCCGGCACGTGGGGAGACCTCTCGCATCGGCTCGAGTCGGTGGCCAATCGGCTGCTCGACGGCATCGACCACGAGGTGCTGGTGACGGGCGACCCGCCCGAGGGGCGGCCCGCGCCGCAGTGGGCCCGCGACGCCGTGCTGTTTCTCAAGGAAGCGATCACGAATGCCCGCCGGCATGGCGGTGCGGAGCGGATCGCCGTGGGCATCGACTGGTCGGATGGACTCGCGCTGACCGTGGCCGACGATGGCGGCGGTTTTGATCCCGAGGCGGTCGCCGCGGGTCACGGCCTGGAAAACCTCCGCGAGCGGGCCGCCGCGATGCAGGCCCGGTGTGAGATCGACAGCCGCGTGAGTGAAGGCACGACCGTGCGACTGGTGGCCTTAAGGCCGCGAAACACCAACCACCGCTAGGATGCCAGCATGGATACGATCTGGATCATCGAGGATCACCGCCGGCTGCGGGAGACCGTGGCGGAGGCGGTCAGGCTGGCCGGTGAACATGACGTGGTGCCGCTTGCCTCGTGCGAAAAGGCACTCGCCGCGCTCGCGGCCGATGCACCGAAACCCGAAGTGATCCTGCTCGATCTCGGGCTGCCCGGGATGTCGGGCCTGGAGGGGCTTCGCCAGTTCAAGGAACGCATCCCGGAGACAGAGATCATCGTGTTCACCGTCTTCGATGACCGCGATCGGGTGTTCGAGGCGATCTGTAACGGAGCCTCGGGCTATCTGCTGAAGTCGGAGCCGCTGGAGCGGATCGTCGCCGCGGTGGAAGAGGTGCGGCGGGGCGGATCACCGATGTCACCCGAAATCGCCCGCTGCGTGATCGAACGCTTCAGCCGGCTGCGTGGCCTGACACCGGCCAGCGACGACCCGCCGATTGCCGAGAGCCTGTCGGAACGCGAGCGAGAGGTGCTGCGACTGCTGGCCGAGGGACTGGTGAAGAAGGAAGTCGCCAACCAGATGGGCATCAGCCTCCACACGGTCGACAACTATGTGCGGCGGATCTACGGCAAACTCCACGTCAACACGCTTGGTGGCGCCGTCGCACGAGCGATCCGTGACGGCATCGTGTAGGCCGGCCAACGGCTGATTCCACCGCCGTTTATCTGGCAGCGGGCCGAGGATCGCAACCGCGAGACCGCCCGGCTCTACGACAAACTCGGCCTGCCGGAATACGAGGCGATCGAAGGCTTCGTGCTGCACCGGCAGGCAACCCCGTGAGCACGGCGGCCTACGGTAGCTTCCGCAAGAAGATCTTCCGGAACTCCACCGGTGCCCCCTCTGACTCCAGGCAGAGATAGCCTGTCGACGGCGTGCAGTCGCTGCCGCCGGAGACCTCATGGCCGTTGACCCAGAGCCGCACCTCACCATTGACGGCCCGCACATAGTAATGATTCCAGGCCGGCGTGCCCCGGCTGTGCCGGGCAGAGGGAAAGCTTCGCTGGCCATTGGGTGAGACCGGCGGGAATGGCTTCATGTTCGACGTGCCGACCGGGAAGACATCACCGTCGGTCGTGAACCAGTCGGCTTTTTTACCGCTCCGTTTTTCGTACTGCTGGGTATAGCCATGGTCGAGCACCTGCACTTCGATACCACCACGGGGCAGCTTGCCCGGTGGCAGATCAGCCAGTGCCTCCGGCGGTGCCCAGAGAAAGACGCCGGAGTTGCCGCCGGCTGAAAGGTGCCGCCACTCAAGTGATAGCTCAAAATTTGTGAGGGGCTGCCGCGAGCGGATTACCCCGATCGGCTTGCCAGTGCAATGAACCTGCCCCCCGGTCCAGGTCCAGGTGCCGGGCTCACCATTGACGTTCTCAAAGTCGTCTGCCCCAAGCTGCTGCCAGCCCTGTTCAGTGGGCTCGCGGCTGAGATTCTGCACCGTTCCGGGGGGTAGGCCCGCCGCTGGCAGCCGGGCCGACTGCCACTGGAGAAACCGCCAGTTCCCGTCTTCCAGCCGCCAGACCGCCAGAAACAGAAACGTCGCCTCAAACTGGCCGCCGTCCTTCTCGATGACCAACTCGGCCCGGCCATGCTCAACCGCAACCGTCGCGCTCGGAAACGTGACCCCCCGTTCAGCCGGACGGTAGGCGACATACCGCGTCTTGCCACCACCGATGAGCGCCAGCAGCGAATCCCGCGTGTCGACCAGGCCGTTCGAGTGGGAATAGCGAAGATCAGCCGACAGCAATGGGGCTAGTGCCTGACGATCACCGGCAGTCATCGCCGCAATGCGGGCGTCATCCGCGGCCAACACCTCCGCAACCCGTGGATCAGCGGCAGCCGCCTCGGCTGCACCGAGCAGCAAACCGCAGATGACGGTGAATAGTCTGAACTGAAATCGGTCACGCATCAGCAACACCTGTCTTTTCCAAAAGGATCGTTCACCATTCAGTCAATTACCGTTTCCTGAAG
>CALAZQ010000596.1 GCA_937926325.1 uncultured Planctomycetaceae bacterium
TCGGCCGCTACCTGCGGGCCGTAGGCGATGGCGATGAATTTCAGTCGCAGCTGCTCGTCGCTGATCCCGGGCTGCTGGCGACGGATCGCTGCGAAGGCCATCTGCCGGACCTGGTCAGAGAGAAACCGAGCCCGGGCAAATCGCTTGGCAGGTGGCAGACGCCTGATTGCCGCAAGCTCTGCCGCGTGAGCTTCTGGCGATGTGTCGAGGGTGTAGGGCTGGTCAATCATGGTGTCGGCTCATGCTCCCGTCGGCTTGCTCAAGCGAGATTGTGCTGCAAGCTGCCGACAGCGTCCACGGCTACCGCCGCTTCCGCGGCTTGGCCCCGACCTTTTCACGCGGCTCGGCCGGGCCCTCGACGAATTTGTCTGCCTGGCCGGTCAGTTCATACAGAAATCGACTCGGCTTGCTCGGCTTGGCCTTGCCCCACTTCATCCGGGTCAGCGCCAGTGACAGCATCAGCCGCTTGCGGGCCCGGGTCACACCGACGTAGCAGAGCCGCCGCTCCTCGTCGATCGCCGGCAGGCCCTCGTTCACGGCCCGGATATGCGGCAGCAGGTTCTCTTCCATGCCGACCATCCAGACGCAGTCAAACTCCAGCCCCTTGGCCGCGTGCAGGGTCATCAGCTTGAGCTTGTTGCCCTTGGTCTTGTCCTCCTCAAACCGCTCGGCTTCCTTGACCTCCAGGATCAAATCGTCGAGGTAGCGGCGGACCGTCGTCGCCGGGTCGACGCCGCGATGCTCCTGCTCGTGCCGGGCCAGGCCGTTGACCAGTTCTTCGACCGACTGCCAGCGGGCCTCCTGCTCGGCCTCGTCCTCAAACTCCTTGGCGAGGTAGTTGCGGTAGCCACTCTGCTCAAGCACCCGCCGCAGCGAGTCGGCCGCCGAACCGTTGCCAGCCCCGGTCCCCGCCGCCGGTGCCAGCCGGATCAGCGCCTCCAGTTTGGCCACGCCGCCAGCAGCAGCTGCCGAAAGCCGGCCTGCGTTGCGGGCTTCAAGCAAGGCCGACCAGAGGCTGCGGCCCCCTTCGGCGGCGTCTTTGCGGGCCTTTTCGAGCGCGTTGTAGGACAGCCCCCGTGGCGGCACATTGGCAATCCTCGACAAGGCCAGATCGTCCTCCTGATCGACCAGCAGCCGCAGGTACGACAGCACGTCCTTCACCTCGCGGCGATCGAAGAACGACCGGCTGCCGACCAGCTCGTAGGGGATGTTGCGATGCCGCAGCTCGGTCTCAAAGACACGGGTCTGCTCACCCGTGCGGACAAGGATCGCCATTTCGCTCGGCGGGGCCACCCGCTCCCGCAGCAGGGCCTCGGCATCACCAGTGACTCGCCGGGCCTCGTCCACCTCGTCCTGGGCCTGCACGATGGCCGGCTTTAATCCTGAGGCGGCCTGTGAGACCAGCTTCTTGCCGTGCCGCCGGGTGTTGCAGGCGATCAGGGTGTTGGCCGCCTCGATGATCTCAGGAGTTGAACGATAGTTCTCCTCGAGCCTGACCACCGTCGCCCCCGGCCAGCGGCTGGGGAATTCCAGGATGTGTGAGATCTGGGCGCCCCGCCAGGCATAGATCGACTGGTCGTCATCCCCCACCACGCAGAAGCTTTTGTGGTCGCGGGCAAGGGCCGAGAGGATTCGCTCCTGAATGCCGCTGGTGTCCTGATATTCATCGACCAGCAGATGGTCGAACCGGCCGGCCTCCTGCTGCCGCACCGCCTCGTGCTCGGTGAAGAGCTGATCGACCACCAGCAGCAGATCGTCAAAGTCGACCGCCCCGTTGGCCCGCATCGCCCGCTGATACCGCTGGTAGCCGGCAGCCGCCAGATCCCACGAGTCGTCGGCATCAGCCGAGAGGGTGTCAAACACGACCTCGGCCCGCACGCCGCGGCTCTTCCAGCGGCTGATCCGGTCGAGCAGTTCTCCCGGCCGCAGCGTCGCCTCCGCCACCCGCAGTTCCTTCAGCACCTTGCGGGCGGTGGTCTCCTGCTCGCCCCGGTCGACGATCACGAACCGGTCGGGATAGCCGGCCAGCCGGGCATGCCGCCGGAGAATCCGGACGCAGAGCGAGTGGATGGTCGAGACTTCGGGCTTTGGCGGCGGGTTCTCCTTGCCGCCGGTGGCGGGCTTTTTGCCCCGCCCACCAAACCGGTTGCCGATGCGAGCGACCATCTCGCGAGCCGCCTTGTTGGTGAAGGTGACGGCCAGAATGCGGTCTGGCGGCGTGCCTCGCTTGACGAGGTTCACGATCCGGGCGATCACCACCCGGGTCTTGCCGGTGCCGGCTCCGGCGAGGACCAGCAGCGGGCCGGCGGGGGCGTTGACGGCCTTGGCCTGGGACTCGTTGAGACCCGCCGAGCCGGCGGGGCGGCGTGGAGGGGACGACCGTGTCGAAGCTGCAGTGGCCATGGCTTTCCGGACTCTACCACACCGCCAGTGTCACCTTGACGCTCTGCCGTGGGAAGCGTCTATTTGCAGGACTGCGGCGGCATTTGCGGCAGATTCCCGCCGTCGCCGCCCCGGAATGGAATCCACCCTTGGGAGCATCACATGAAGTCGGAACGCCGGCACGAACTCGCGGAAAATGACCTCGCCGACAGCGTCGAGAACCTGGCGGAACGGTTTCGGCCGTACGTCGCGACTATTCTGACAGCCGCGATCGGTGGCCTGGTCGCCGTGATTGTCGGCCTGTTTGTCTCCTCGCGGTGGGAGGCGAGCCGGGCCGAAAGCTGGGACGCCTGCCTGGCGGCGCTGACGACCGGGAATGAAGATGCCTTTCGCGAGGTGCTGATCCGCTATCCCAGCACCCCTGCCGCCCAGTGGGCCGAACTGGTGCTGGCCGATCGGGCGGTCTCGGAGGCGACCAGCCTGCTGTTTCAGAAGCTCGACCCGGCCAACGATATCGCCCGGCAACGGCTGGAGCAGGCCGTCACCGCCTACCAGGGGCTGCTGGCCGAGCAGCCGACCGGCATGATCGCCCAGCGAGCCACCTTCGGGCTGGCCAAGACGCGGGAGTGCCTCGGTGAACTTGCTGAGGCCCGCCGCGGCTATGAGACGCTGGCGAAGGAATATGCCGACAGCCCGATGGCCGATCTGGCGGCTGCGCGGGCGACCGACTTAGCCCGGGCCGATACGCAGCAGTTCTACGACTGGTTCTTCGAGCAGCGGGCAGCCTCGGCGGAGCCGTCAGCCGACGACGAGCCGGCGGATGCCAAAGCCGCCACGCCCGCTGCCGGTGATGCGAGTGAGAACAAAGCAGACGCAGGAGATGAGCCAGCGGCAACGCAGCCAGAGGCAGCCAAGACTGAGTCCGGGGCGGAGCAGAACGACACAGCTGCGACTGAGTCGAAGCCTGCTGAACAGCCCGCGGCGGAGGAATGACCGCTGGACGCTCCTCCGACAGGGCCGGCGCCCGTCCCCGGTGACGAGGTTCACTTCACCATCGACGAGGACTCTGCTGGCAGCCGCATCGATCAGTTCCTCTGTCGGCGGTTTCCTGGCTTCAGCCGTTCCTACCTGGCGCGGGCGATCGAGCAGGGAAGTGTTCGGGTCGATGGCGTGACGGCCCGGGCGTCGCTGAAGACCAAGCCCGGCATGACGATCTGCTTCACCGTGCCCGAGCCACCCCGGCAGGGGCCGGAGGCGGAGGAGATTCCGCTGGAATTTCTCCACATCGATGATTGCATCGCGGTCGTCAACAAGCCGCCCGGCATGGTCGTCCACCCGGCCAAGGGCAACTGGCGGGGAACTCTCGCGGGGGCGCTGAAGTGGCATCTGCAGCAGGAGGGGGCTGGGCTTTCCACCAGCGGCGGGCCGACCCGCCCCGGTATCGTTCACCGGCTCGACCGTGACACCAGCGGGGTGATCGTCGTGGCCCGCAGCGATGCGGCCCATCAGCTGCTGGCCAAGCAGTTCGAGCAGCGGACGGTCGAGAAGACCTACCTGGCGATCACCCAGGGGCAGCCGGAGTTTGACCGGGACGAGATCGACCGGCCGATCGGCATCCACCCCTACCAACGTGAAAAGATGGCCATCCGAGCCGGCCACTCGACCAGTCGGAACGCTGTGACACGGTTTGAGGTGCTGGAGCGGTTTCGGGGGGCGGCGCTGGTGCGGGTGCAGCCGAAGACCGGCCGGACGCACCAGATCAGGGTCCACCTGGCCGCCATCGGCTGCCCCGTGCTGGCCGATGCCCTCTACAGCGGCCGGGGGCAGATTGAACCGCGGCTCTTCGGCGGACCGCGGGACGCGGCGGCAGTGCTCACCCGGCAGGCGTTGCATGCTGCCTCGCTGTTGCTCGACCATCCGGCCAGTGGTGATCGGGTCAGCTTCACGGCCCCTTTGCCCGCCGACATGGAGGCGATGCTGGCGGTGCTCCGCGGACAACCGGGCTCGCGGTGAGCCGGGGTGAACCGCCGCGGTCCCGCCGGCTTACGGTGTGATGGAGGCGTCAAAATCGGCCGGCAATTTGGCATCGGTGACCGTGCCGCTGCTGCCGGCGTCGGCCCGGCCGCCCAGGTCGAATGGAAAGCTGAGCGTGAAGCGGCTGCCTGTCTGCGGGCTGCTTTTCACCGTGATGTCGCCCCCGTGCTCCCGCAGAATCTTGCGGCTGACGGTGAGCCCCAGCCCGGTGCCCCGTGCCCCCTTGGTCGAGACAAACAGGTTGAAGATCTCGGGCAAGGTGTCGGCCGGAATGCCCGGTCCGTTGTCGCGGACGGTGATCCGCACCGCCTCTTGTAGTTCGTCGAGTTCCACCGCGATTTCCACCCGGCCATCAGGCTGCTCTTCGACGGCATCGATGGCGTTGGTGACCACGTTGAGAACCGCCCGCGAGATACCCTCCGGATCGCACAGCAGCTTGGGGAATGCATCGTCCGGCTGCCAGCGGATCGTCACCCCGGCCTCCTCGGCCCGCTGCGCCACCGTTTCGACGATCTCGTTGATGATGGCCGTCAGGTCGGAGGGGACCGGGTCGGGCTCACGGTCCTTGCTGAAGGACAGCATGTCCATCACCAGTGAAGAGATCTTGTTCTGGTTGCGGCGGACGATGCCCCAGCCCTTGTCGGTGACCCCCAGGTCTTCGTTGTCGAGGCCCATCTCGACCAGGTAGCTGCCCCCGCGGATGCCCTGCAGGATGTTCTTGATGTGATGCGATAGCGTGGCGATCGTTTGGCCCACCGCGGCGAGCCGTTCGGCCTGGACCATCGCCGAGTAATAGGTGGTGTCTTCAACGGCCAGAGCCGCCTGATGGCCGATTGCCACCATCAGTTTGAGGTGTTCCTCGGTGAACCGCTGGCCGCCACCCTCCATCACCTCACCCAGAGGAATCAGCGTATCGACATAGAGCAGGCCAACCTGGCCGTAGCGACCCTGCATCGGGACACAAATCGCCTCATGCACCCCGGTTCGCATCACACTCTGGCCGGAACGGAAACGGTCGTCCCCCTGGGCATCGCTGGTGAGCACGCCTTCCCGCCGTTCGAGCACGTAGTCGAGAATGGTCCGGCTGATCGCCATCGATGATTGGCTGCCGGCATCGCGGTCCCGCCTCGCCTTGGTGTTCAGCCGGCCGGTTTCCGGTTCGAGCAGCATGATGCAGCCACGGTCGGCCTCCACCCACTCAAATACCAGCTGAAGCACCCGGTCGAGCAGCTCGTCGATGTCAAGCGTGTGGCTGACGGCCAACGCGGTGCGATACATGACCTGCAGGTTGCTGCGGGCCCGGGCCAGCCAGTGGTTCTGCGTGTCGTCCAGCGGCAGCGGTGGCCCGCCCAATTCGCCGGCGTCGTCGGGAATGGCCGAGATGATCCGAGAGCCATCCTCGCGGCTCCCGTCCGCGACGATCTGGACGTTCTGCAGTCGGCGTTCAGCCAGGTCGCTGCCTGAGAACAGAAAGAGTGTCCGGCCGACCTGCAGCCGGTCACCCGGCGTGAGGGTCGCCTCGTCGATCCGTCGGTTATTGATGAAACTGCCGTTGGAGCTGTTGAGATCGACCACCCGGTAGCAGCCCTCCTCCAGCCGCAGCTCAACATGCCGGCGGGAGACTTCGTGGTCATCGACCTGGATCAGGTTGCCCTTCTCGCGGCCGATGGTCACAACGGCCCCGTCCTCGCCGGCAAGGGCCTCGAGATCAAAGTGCGTGCCACGATGGCTGCCTTGTATGCAGAAGAGCGAATGCACCCGCGAGCTCCCAAGGAAAACCTGTTACCCCACCATGCCACATGGTACCAGAATGGCCAACAATGGCCGCCCAGTTGCTACTATAGATGATGCAGGCCTCGCCGGCCGATCTGGAGCCTCGACCCCCCCTGTGGAGGAGACCATGTTGCTGGG
Organism: uncultured Planctomycetaceae bacterium; assembly: GCA_937926325.1. Taxonomy (GTDB): domain Bacteria; phylum Planctomycetota; class Planctomycetia; order Pirellulales; family UBA1268; genus UBA1268. The sequence goes on from CALAZQ010000596.1 coordinate 6,328, forward strand.
TACTCAGGAAAGTGACGTCCAACCATTTCGGTTTTATGAGCGGTGGTTGGCGGTCGGAACGCTGAGCAGTTTGCTGCTGGTAGCCGTGGCTGGTGGTCGGGCCGTTGGCAACGAGGCGCGGCCGGCGACGGTGCAGGATGATGCGGCGGTGATCGATCGCCTCCGAGAAGATGTCACCTGGCTGGCTGCCCCTGAGCGGGAGGGGCGGGGCCCCGGAACGGCCGGCATCACCGCCGCCGCCGACTGGATTGCCGAGCAGTTCACGGCGGCCGGGCTCCAGCAGGTCGGTCCCCTGCGGCGGCAGTCGTTTGTGATGACCCTCGAGGCCACGCTGCCCGATGATAAGCCGAACCGGGCCGAGCTGGTCGGTCCGCCCGGCGCAAGCGGTACCCCGACCGTGATTCCCCTGGAGCTCGGCAAGACCTTCACGCCGCTGGCAGCGGGCGGCTCAGGGCCGTTCGATCTGCCGCTGGTGTTTGCCGGCTACGGCATCACGGCCCCGGCCGAGGACTACGACGACTATGCCCCTCTCGGGCCTGCCGCCAAGGCGGCCGCTGCCGTGGTGCTGCGGCAGGAGCCACAGAAAGAAAACCCCCACAGCGTGTTCAATGGCAATCAGGCGTCGCAGCATGCGGCCCTGGTACGGAAGATCGCCAACGCCTCCGAGCACGAGGCGGGCGGGGTCATCTTCTGCAACGACGCCTCGGCCACCGAGCCCGATGCCCTGATGGACTTCCGGCGCGCGGGGGGTGGCGAGAATGGCCGGGCAATGCCGGTGCTGCAAGTCAGCCGCAGTATCGTTGCTGACCTGATCGAGCAGGCGACCGGTTCGGCTCTGCCTGAGCTCGAGGCTGAAATTGACAAGGCACTCGAGCCCCAGAGCCAGCCGCTGGATGGCTGGCGGATTCGCGGTGAGGTGACGATCGAGCGGCAGCAGACCGACGCCGACAACATCGTGGGCATCCTGCCCGGAACGGGGAAAGCTAGCGACGGCTCGGCCCTCGAGCGGGACGTGGTCATTCTTGGAGCCCACTACGACCATCTCGGCTATGGCGACAGCAACTCGCTGGCGCCGGGCGAGAAGGCGATCCACCATGGCGCCGATGACAACGCCAGCGGCACGGCGATGCTGCTGGAAGTCGCCCGGCAGTTGCGGGCCGAGGGTCCCTTGCCGCGGACGGTGTTGTTCGTGGCCTTCGCCGGGGAAGAGCGGGGCCTGCTCGGCAGCGGCCACTACACCGCCAACCCGCTGGTGCCACTCGAGCGGACTGCCGCCATGGTCAATCTCGACATGGTTGGCCGGCTGGTCGATGACAAGCTGATTGTTCATGGCACCGGGACAGGGACGGGCTTTGACCCCTTGATCGACCGGCTCACCGAGGCGGCGGGCTTCACCGTGGCAAAGGAGCCGGGGGGATTCGGCCCGAGTGACCACAGCAGTTTCTATGCCCGGAAAATTCCGGTCATGCATGTCTTCACCGGATCACACACCGATTACCACCGACCCACCGACACCGCCGAGAAGATCAACTATGCCGGCATGGTCCGCATCAGCCGGCTGATTGCCGCGATCATCCGCGACCTCGCCACCGCCCCCGAGCCACCCGCCTACATCGAGGTGGCCAGCAAAATGTTTCAGGGCGGCGGTGGCGATCGGCCCTACTTCGGCAGCATTCCCGACTTCGCCAAGCCGGGCGGGGGCTATGCGATCACGGGCGTCTCCAAAGGCTCGCCGGCCGCCCAGGGCGGGCTGCAGGGGGGCGACATCATCGTCCGGCTGGGCGACAGTGCGATCACCGGCCTCGAGGACTTCGACAGCGCGCTCCGCAAGCACAAGGCAGGCGAGCCGGTGCCGGTGGTGGTGAAACGCGACGGCGTCGAAAAAACCCTCACGGTGACGCTGGGCGACCCACGGTAGGAGCGGGCTGGTTCGCTT